>JAYSPU010000162.1:0-1632 GCA_043721935.1 Bacteroidota bacterium
AAAATAATTTGATTATTCAATCAAGTTTCATTCATCCCCGGGGCGAACTATGCTTATTAAAAACATGATATTTTTCATTTCAATCTCACGCTTTTAAAACAGCCTCTATTTATTTAGCTTTCTATCCGGGAAAAATAATTTGATTACACAATCAAGTTACGTTCATCCCCGGGGCGAACTATGCTTATTAAAAAACATGATATTTTTCATTTCAATCTCACGCTTTTAAAATAGCCTCTATTTATTTAGCTTCTTATCCGGGAAAAATAATTTGAATATCCAATCAAGTTTCATTTTATCCCCGGGGCGAATTATGCATAGTAAATAATATGAAATTTTTCAATTCGATCTAAGGCTTTTAAAACAGCGATTTTTTGTGATATGCAAAATTTTTTTTCTGCTCATTATTCATTTGTACCATTACATTATCATTTACTTTTTGATAAAAATCATCACTCCGGAATTAAGGCAATATCTTAATCCTGTTGGCGGTGGGCCATCATTGAAGACATGACCAAGATGCGCGCCGCATTTTGCGCAGGTAATTTCGGTCCGGGACATGCCTAATGTATTATCTGTCGTTTCAATAATATTTTTGTTATCAATGGCTTTAAAAAAACTTGGCCATCCACACCCGGAGTCAAATTTTGTGTCGGATAAAAAAAGTGGTGTATGACAAACAACACAATAATAAGTTCCAACTTCATGATTATTGACGTATGCACCACTATAAGGAAGCTCCGTCGCTTTCTCCTGTGTTATCTGATATTGTTCCTGTGTAAGTCTCTTCCTGAGTTCTGACTCTGAATAAGTACTGTCCTGTGTGGCTTTTGAATTTGTCGGTTGCTGACTACATCCTGAAAAGGAAGTTGCTAAAAGAATAAAGACGATTACTTTGAAAGATCTGAACATTTGCCTAAAGTGTTAGTTTATACAATCAGAACACTTTCTGACTGCAAAAGTTTAGTCGTTCGCAAATAGCAATACTTACAATCATTAACGCACTTTAACAGTTCAATGGACAAATCTATTCAAGCCACCAAATTATTTTATAAATTAAAGCAAGACGACTTTTCTAATCGATTTTTTTCCGTCGGATTCAATAGAAATGAAATAGGTTCCTCGTGGCCAATCTTCGACAGATAGTGTCAATTTTGAAACGTAGACATTATTTGAATACATCATTTTTCCTACTGACGAATAAATCGAAATATGCTGCAAAGCTGAATTCATTTCATTGCGAATATTCAACACGTGTCCGGCTGGATTTGGATATACATCAATCGTTGAGAATGAAAAATTCTGAGGAACAGAAGTCAGTAAAGTATCTGTAATCGTAGCACTGAAAACACCACCACCATGTGTAGCTGCAACTACTCTTCCGTCCGATGTTCTGAAATCAATCATATCAGTAACCAGATTTCCAATTTCTCCAGGCGCCATTTGTGTCCACACTGTCGTAAGTCCGTTTAACAAATTCGTTGCATACAATCCCGTACTTGATGCTACGAGATACACATAACCATTAGAAACAGGAATGATAGATGCCCAACGTAGAGACGGTCCATTACCCGTACCACTTGAATTTGCCTCCAGATTTCCGCCACATTTTGACCACGTCACACCTGCATC
>JAYSPU010000163.1:0-2692 GCA_043721935.1 Bacteroidota bacterium
GAATGGGACCGGTTGCAGAAATGACATCAAAAAGTGCGAAGCTTTTTTCGTCCTTTTATGCATTGTATAGCGGTGTTGCCTTTCTAAGTATTACCGCAGTATTTTTTGCACCCGTAATACACCGGTTGCTGCATATTTTGCAAGTAGAAAAAGAAGGAGAAGAGAAGTAAAATAAATTTAAACGCAAAATTCGCAAAGGAATTGGAAAAATATATTTTTTTCGCTCATCGCTCAATGACGAACTATTATTTTTTCAGTTTTTATAATTTCCTTATCAAAGGTTAATTGCAGATAATATATACCCGGCTTCAGATTGTTTACATCCAATACGGGTATGAAATTATTTTTTACAATCGGCACCTGAATTATTTTTCCTATCATGGAAATCAAATAAACCTGAACAAGTTCATTCGGTAATTCAACAGAAACGTGATCAGAAGAAGGATTTGGATATATATGAATGTTATCGAGCAGCATATTTATTTTTTTGGCCGGATAAATAGTTGTCTTACCATCAAAATCTGTTTGAGTCAAACGATAATAAGCTAATCCCAGAACTGGATGTTTATCTATGGTAACATAGTTTTGAGTTACAGATGAGTTTCCATATCCTTTTAATCGATCAACTTCTTTCCAATCATATGCATTAATGGATCGTTCAATTGTGAAGTAGTCATTATTAATTTCAGTTGCTGTTTTCCAGTTAATTTGTACTTCTTCTGATACAATAGTCGCATTAAATTCAAGAAGAGAAACAGGTAGCGCTCCTCCCGGATCATTGAATCCGAAAGATAAACCGGTACTTCCCCCTGATGACATACCGGAAAATGCCAGACAATTTCCATAGCCAACAGGATAGCATCCTGTATTCATCCAACCTGTAAAACCGGTTCCGAAGCCATCTGAAAAAATGTCAACGTTTACATTTGTAAAAAGAGGTATTATCATTTAAATCAAAAAGCAGATTTCGATTCATCATTTACCTGGAATGCCATTGCTTTAGAATGGCGTGTTATGGCAGCAGATACATTTGTCTATGACATGAATTGGAATTTAATACAAGCAATTTCTTTGACGGATCAGGGAAACGGACTTGTTTATAATTCCAGGTATGTCTACACATACGATAGTCAGGGAAACCGAATTGCATATTCAGAGGAGACTTATGATTCGTATTCCGGATTCTGGGATCCTTATTTCTGGGGAAATACATCTTATGATACAAATGGGCATATCGTATATTCATCCGGAGGTTGTGTAGGCTGTGGAAGTGGTGGTACAAATTATTCATACGATGCAAGAGGAAGGTTGATTAATGTACGATGGGATTATGTAACGCATGGCGGCATTGAAAGCAATAGTGATTGTGATGTTTACTATCATGAAATTAATGGGCCGTCTGTTATTTGTGAAAATGCAAATATGCCAAGTGCATATGGAAATCCGAATCAACTATCAGTCGGATCCAATTTATTTTTTCTGACAGTTACGGATTCTGTCGGAGCTACTGCAACGGATACAGTAGACGTGATTCTTCATTTACCACCACCGGCACCGAGTGTACAATTAATTACAACGGATTTAATTTGCAATAAATCCGGAACTGCATTGGTAGAAATTCAGAATTATAATTATAATTTTTCTTATTCTGTTCAGCGAACTGGTGGTTGTTATACAAATATTTATGGGAATAATGTAAATATTCATTGTGCCGGTGATTATTGGGTAACCTATAGTGACCGCTATTGTAACTCATTGCCGTCACAAGTGGTAACGATTAGAACGTATCCGATCATTCCAATACCACAGGTTACATTGCTGGACTCTTCAGTATTTTGTTGGGGTGATAGTGCATTGATACAAGTTCAGGTGCTTCCTGATTACCGGTATGCATGGAGATCTTATTCTGACTATGATCACCAAGTGTTTTCCGGTTCATCTTTTTATGCACGTTATCAGGACAGTTATCAAGCCATTGCTTATGATACCAATGGTTGTGCGGGATATTCAAACTGGGTTTCAGTTTTTGCAGATACATTATTTACATTCAATATTGATGTGCAGGCACCAACCGTAATTTGTCAGGGAGATTCAGTTTTATTAATTCATCATGCTTCGATATTTTCGGGATATCAATTTCAATGGATGAAGAACGGTTATGAAATTCAAGGAGCTAACGATTCACTTTTCTATGCAAAATTAACCGGCAACTATTCATTGAAACTAATTGACACTGCAGGATGCGGAGCTTCTTCACAAAATATTCTGGTGCAAGTCAGACCGTCACCTAACGTTACGATTGTTGACAGTGGAACTTATTTAATTGCACAAACAGCCACATGGCAATATCAGTGGTATAGAAACTCGGTGATGTTAGTAGGTGATACTTCTTTTATACTGACGCCTCAACTGAATGGAATTTACGAAGTGCTTGTAACCGATTATCATCAATGCACGGCAAGTGATCAATATGTTTTGAATTGCGGAGCAAGTTTGTTTACCAATGCTGTTTCCTGTCACGACAGTTGTGATGGTTCTATTGTTGCAAATCCAAGGGGAATTAGTCCTTATACATTTGAATGGTCCAATCAGGAGTCAACTCCTTCTATTACAAATTTGTGTCCGGTAAATTATTCATTAATCATTACCGATCAAACAGGATGTTCGGATACACTTTACTCCACGATTCTCC
>JAYSPU010000164.1:0-7107 GCA_043721935.1 Bacteroidota bacterium
AAAAATGGCCACGAATACCTGTATGAAGCATTCGTGCATTCGTGGCAATTTTATCTTCTTTTTTTTGCAATGAATACAAGATTATATAATCCAAGGGAAGGTTAAAAGTCAATGATTTGTTTTTTAGGGAATTAGACTTGTTTTATCATTTTGATTATGGACTCGAAATATGCAGCGGATTCCTATCTTTGCGCACCTTTTTTTAGAATTCTTTCATGGACAAAAATTCCATTATCGGCCTATCCATCATCGGCCTGCTTATCGTTGCTTATTCAATCTACACTCAACCGGGTGCGGAAGAAATAAAAGCATTGCAACACCGTCGAGATTCCATTGTTCAGGTGGAAGCAATTCAACAGAAAAATCAGCGCGATGCCATTGCTGCCACTACTATTCAGGTTGACACTACAGCTGCGCTTTCAGACAGTGCCAAAGCTGAACTTGAAAAACAACGCCTCGGTGACTTTTCTGCATCTGCTACAGGTGTTGAACAAGTTTTGAATCTTGAAAACAACAAGATTAAGGTGACTCTTTCATCTATTGGCGGACGAATCAAAAGTGTTCAACTTAAAGACTACAAAACCTACGATCAAAAACCGCTTGAATTATTAGATGCAGATTCTTCTGTCTTTAATCTAAGCCTTTCTGCTCAAAACCGGATTATCAATACACAAGATCTTTACTTTACTGCTGCAGGCAGTTCGGGTAAATCGAACAGTGCTTCTTTACGCTTAAATGCAGGACCGGGACAATACATTGAATTCGTCTACACACTTCCTGAAGACTCTTACCTTTTAAATTATCAGGTAAATGTTGTCGGTATGCAGGATGTTATTGCAGGGAATGCTTCATACCTAAACTTTGACTGGAAGGATATCATTCACCGGAATGAAAAAGGTTTAGAAACAGAACGCAATGCGACTACCATTTATTATCGGTTTGCCGATGAAGATGTCGATAATATCTCGGAGACGTCAGATAAAAAACAAAATTTAAAAACCAGAGTTAAATGGATTGCCTTTAAACAACAGTTTTTTACTGCAGCACTCATAGCTGATAATGCATTTGACTCTCCTGTGGTTGAAACACAAACCGATAAAACTTCATTGACGAAAGTTAAAACGCTTTCTGCTACTTTCTCATTACCGTATGATCGCAAACCAAGCCAATCGTATGGCATGCGTTTTTACTTTGGACCAAATCACTACCAGACGTTAAAGAAAATTGACGACCTCAATCTTGAAAAACTCATTCCACTTGGATGGGGAATCTTCGGTTGGGTGAATCGCTTTTTAGTAATACCGACTTTTAATTTTCTGGATAGTTTTAATATTAATTACGGTATCATCATCCTTTTATTGACGATTCTCGTTCGCATCCTTATACTTCCTCTTACATACGGATCATTTAAATCGCAGGCGAAAATGAAAGTTCTCGCACCTGAGATGGCTGAGATCAATGAAAAGTTCAAGGACGATGCTATGAAGAAACAACAAGAGGTGATGTCACTCTACCGAAAGGCCGGAGTTAATCCGCTCGGCGGTTGTATTCCCGGATTGCTCCAATTGCCGATTCTCATTGCCATGTTCCGCTTTTTTCCTTCATCCATTGAATTGAGGCAACAAAGTTTTTTATGGGCAACGGATCTTTCTACCTACGACTCTATTCTCAATCTGCCATTCACCATTCCTTTCTATGGAGACCACGTCAGCTTGTTCACATTATTGATGACTGTTTCTACGCTCATCTACACACGCATGAACATGCAGATGACGGCAGCTACAAATCCGCAGATGAAGTGGATGATGTATCTGATGCCAATTATGTTCCTGGGCTTCTTCAATAATTACTCTGCCGGATTGAGTTACTATTACTTCCTTTCAAACGTCATTGGTTTTGGTCAACAATACTTATTCAAAGCGTTTCTGGACGAAAATAAAATCCACGCTCAGATCCAGGAGAATAAAAAGAAACCTGTTAAAAAATCGTCCTTCCAACAACGACTGGAACAGATGTCAAAAGTAAAAGGGCAATTACCTAAAAAAAGATAATCTCCATTCGTTCGAATTAAAAAAAGACTCTTCTTCTGAAGGGTCTTTTTTTGTCTGAATATCTCCCAAAATTACCAAACAGAGCTGCTTCTGAATTATCAAAAACCGCATTGTTTACTTTGGTTTTTGCCTAATATTTACGACTTTTGCGCTATTAAAATCATCCATCCATGTCAACTGATTTCCTTCCACTATTAGGTACTGACCACATTGAATTTTGGGTCGGTAATGCCAAACAAGCAGCTTATTTCTACCAACATGCCTTTGGATTTGAACTTGTCGCCTATGCCGGACCTGAAACCGGAATCCGTGACCGTGCTTCTTATGTTCTTATGCAAGGAAAAATTCGTTTTGTATTTACCACTTCCTTGCTTCCGGATTCTGAAATCAATCACCATGTCATGCGACACAGTGATGGTGTAAAAGTTCTTGCTTTATGGGTAGACGATGCTGAGAAAGCATTTTATGAAACCATGTCACGTGGAGCAAAAGCACATTCACAACCTAAAACGTTGACAGATGAATTCGGCGAAGTGAAAACAGCTTCTATCCATACGTACGGAGAAACTATTCACACCTTTGTAGAACGTAAAAACTATAAAGGACCATTCATGCCGGGATTTAAAGCTGCAACATCTTCTCTTAAATCAGAATCTGTTGGCCTTGATTATATCGATCATTGTGTTGGAAATGTTGAGCTAGGAAAAATGAATGAGTGGGTAAAATTCTATGAAGATGTCATGGGATTTAAAATGATCATCACTTTCGACGATAAAGATATTTCAACTGAATATTCCGCTCTGATGAGTAAGGTCGTTTCCAATGGAAATGGTTTTGTAAAATTCCCAATCAACGAACCGGCAGAAGGAAAAAAGAAATCACAAATTGACGAATACCTGGAATTCTATCGCGGTGCAGGCGTACAACACATAGCAGTGATTACACATGATGTTGTGAAGACGGTAGCAGAATTACAAAAACGAGGTGTTGACTTTCTGAAAGTTCCGATCAGTTATTACGACGAACTTGAATCACGAGTAGGTAAAATTGACGAAGATATTGAGTCTCTTAAAAAACTAGGCATCCTGGTTGACCGCGACGAAGAAGGATATTTACTTCAGATCTTTACTAAACCTGTTGAAGATCGCCCGACATTGTTTTTTGAAATCATTCAGCGTAAAGGAGCGAAGTCATTTGGCAAAGGAAACTTCAAAGCCTTATTCGAAGCCATTGAGCGCGAGCAAGAGTTAAGAGGGAATCTATAGTCCTTTTTTTAACAGAGATTAACAATAAAGCGTCCTAAAAAGCGCTTTTTTTGTCTGAAAAAGCTTAAAAAAACAGCTGATTACAGGATTCCTTCATGCGTGAATGGTACATTAGCGAAACTAATTTTAAGTCTATAAAGTTCAAGTCAATAACAATCAAGAAAGCATTTATGAATAAACAGAAAAGTTTACTTTCAATCGCAGCACTCCTGTTCTTTTCAATGGCATCGCTCCGATCTGCTGCTTCCGGAGAATATGAAATCAAGGTTCAAATCATAGGATTAAAAGACACGGTTGTTTATTTCGGAAATCATTTTGGCGATAAGCAATACGTAAGTGATACAACCAGAGTTGACAACGAAGGCTGGACTACTTTCAAAGGCAAAGATGAATTAGATGGCGGAATTTATCTGTGCGTTTTACCCAACAAAACATATTTCGAATTACTGATCAACAAAGGCGATCAACATTTCACTCTTCAGACTGACACGAACGATTACATCATGAACATGAATGTAACAGGTTCAGAAGAAAATAAATTGTTCAACAACCACCAACGATTTATCATTGAAAAGTCACAACAATCGACCGGTTTAAAAACCAGATTAGATATTTACAAAGACAATAAAGATTCTATAGCGAACATTAAAAAAGAAATGGCTGCGCTGGATAAACATGTAAAAGAATATCGTTTAAAATTAGTTGCCGATCATCCAAATACATTCATGGCAAAAATCATCCGCACTATGCAGGAACCGGATGTTCCAGAGGCGCCGAAAGATGAAAAAGGAAATATTACCGATTCCACATTTCAATTCCGTTTTTACAAACAACACTTTCTTGAAAATGTTGACTTCAGTGACGAGCGTTTGTTGCGGACACCAATTCTTCAGGGAAAAATAAAAACGTATACACAACAATTAACCATACCACTGCCTGATTCAATTATTCCATCGGTCGATACGATTATCGAAAAAGCAAGAGCGAACAAAGAAGTTTTCAAATACTGTGTAGCCAATCTGGCTAACTATTACGAAACTTCAAACATCATGGGTTATGATAAAGTATTCGTACACATTGCAGAAAAATATTACTTGTCAGCTGATGCCTACTGGGCCGACTCAACACTGAAAGCTAAGATTCACGAGCGGGTAATGAAAATCAAACCAAATATTCTTGGAGAAATAGCGTACAACATGGTCATGCCTGACACAGCATTTAAAATGCATGCTTTACACAGCATAAATGCGAAATACACTATCCTTGTTTTTTGGGATCCAACGTGCAGTCATTGCAAAATAGAAATGCCGAAACTTTCAGCATACTATGACAGTGTACGAACAAAAGGTGTGCGTGTAGAAATATTTGCTGTAGGTATTGAATCGGATATTGACCTTTGGAAAAACTACATCAAAGACAACAAATTGAAATTCTTAAACGTTTCCGATTTATATAACAACACGAACTTCCGTAAATATTACGACATCTACTCCACTCCTGTAATCTACTTACTGGACGAAGAAAAACATATCATTGCAAAGCGACTGGATACAGATAAAATCCGCGACTTCATATCGAATAAAGAAAAGGAAGTGAAGAAGTAAAATTCATCACGTTATTAAAAAGCTAAACCCCGGAAATAATTGTCGGGGTTCTTTTTTTATTGCCACGAATAATTTCAAAAAAGTCTAATTAGCTCTTTCCATCCCGCATTTCCTGAAGCATTACAATAATTTTATCCAATTTTTGAATTTCAATATTGGTTAATTGCGTTTGCAAAGCTTCAATTTCCAACTTTGAATCGATATTTGTTTGATAGTCTGCTTGCGCTTGTGACCGATCTCTTTCGCTCTGTCGATTCTGAGCCATCATGATAATAGGTGCGGCATAAGCAGCTTGAGTTGAGAATACTAGGTTCAATAGAATGAAAGGGTAAACATCCCAATGAAAACAATAGCCTGCGATGTTTAATCCCATCCAGAGAATAACTAAAATTGTTTGAATGATAATAAATTTCCAGGATCCCATTCCACTTGCGACACGATCAGCGAGTCGCTGACCAAATCCTAAGGAAGCAAAATGCGCTTGATGCCAGGTTTTATAAGTTGCCATAAAATATTGATAAGATTGGTTTAAATGATTAACGATGTACTATTCTTGAAAAGTAAATATAAATAAAGATAAATTAATGAAGTAAGTATGTATAAAAAATAAATTGCCACGAATTCAAGAATGATTTAATCCGATATTTTTCATTCTGTGGAGTTTCTGTGTATTCTGTGTATTCTGCGGGAGAATATTCTGTCGAATAAAAGAATAGAAGCTGCTTCAATTTGAGATAAAATAAATTGCCTCGAATGCACGAATAATTTAATCCGGCATTTTTCATTCTGTGGAGTTTCTGTGTATTCTGTGTATTCTGCGGGAAAATATTCTGTCGAATAAAAGAATAGAAGCTGATTCAATTTGAGCTAAAATAAATTGTCACGAATGCACGATTGATTTAATCCGGCATTTTTCTTTCTGTGGAGTTTCTGTGTATTCTGTGTATTCTGCGGGAAAATATTCTGTCGAATAAAAGAATAGAAGCTGCTTCAATTTGAGATAAAATAAATTGCCTCGAATGCACGAATTATTTAATCCGGCATTTTTCATTCTGTGGAGTTTCTGTGTATTCTGTGTATTCTGTGGGAAAATATTCTGTCGAATAAAAGAATAGAAGCTGATTCAATTTGAGATAAAATAAATTGCCACGAATGGATGAATGGCTTAATCTGGCATTCGTGCATTCATGGCAGAAGAAATAATAGATATATTAACAGATTGATTCTCCCTCAGCGTAGTCGAAGGGAAACTCAAAGCGAAGTCCGACGCTCCCTGAGCGAAGCCGAAGGGAGATTTAACGACGGGATGATTGCCTGAGTTTCTTTTAAAAGTAAAATTGAAATGGCTTTGTTGCCGCTTACATTCTACTATTCGATTGAAAATTCTCCCACAGAATACACAGAATTCACAGAAACACCACAGAATGAAGTTGTCACAACTAAAGGATCCAGGTATTCGTGGAAATTTTAAAAAGCAGTTAATCCTTCTCTCCAGGCAAAGCAGTTGACGCTTCTTTCTCTTTGCTGTCTTTGTCTTTCACTTTAAAAGATTTTGAAAGTACTGCTCCACTTTTCTCTTTGAGTTCAAGAATGTAAGAACCGGCCGGCAGATAATAAATTCCATTTTCAGCTTTTGACAATGTCATTTTTGACTTCATTAATTTTGCAGTTAGATTGGAGTCAATAGACAAATCATAATTCAAGTAATTTATTCCGACTTCGGCAGTGTCAGTTAGTGATTTTATGAGCTGTCCTTTTTCTGTTTTTATATTAACTGTGATTTGCTGACTTGAATTAGTATAGTAAGGAACCACAAATGAAGGCGTAAGCGGATCAGAAAAACTATTCGACTTCTTTCCCCAACTCCTATTAAAGGAAGCATCGTCAATTGAAAAAACATACAACGATTTATTTAAAACTGAATCGGAAAGAAGACGTACTTCTTTTAATGAAGCAATGAAAATACTCCGGCCATGTGTGCCGAGAACAAGTTCTCCTTCTCTCGGCTGAATTACTAAATCGTGCACAGCAACTCGAGGCACTTCTCCATTCATTGCCATCCATGTTTTGCCTTTATTCAGCGAAGCATACAAACCATTATCTGTTCCTGCAAAAATTAAATTCTCGTTTTCTGAATCTTCGCGAATTACATTAACCGGCTCATAAGGAAGTGCGGAACCAATTTCT
>JAYSPU010000165.1:0-2867 GCA_043721935.1 Bacteroidota bacterium
TTGCGTGCTCCTGTCATGATCATTGAATCATTGAACATTAACGGTGGCTTAGGAAATTCATATCAGAAATCAGTTTTAGTTAATGTAGTAACTCCAACCGGATTGAATGAATTGACTCCGTCTTTTTCATTCAACATTTTCCCTAATCCGGTAAAAGACAAAGCAACTATTTCAATAAACGTTTCTAATACTTCAACCGGTACTCTTTCAATAATGGACATTACCGGTAAAATCTGGAAGCAAGAATCAGTAGAACTTTGGTTTGCAAAAAATATTCAATTGGATCTTTCTGTATTGCCAAAAGGCATTTACATTGTTTCCCTTGAATCTGATGGAACAAAAAAAGAGCAACGATTTATTGTAGAGTAGTTGCGCAATAGATTTATTATTTCTAGTATAAAAAAGAGGCTGTCTCAAAAGTAGATTTTGGCAGCCTCTTTCTTTTTGAACACTTTGAAAGCCTTTTCCGTAAACGATTTTAAAATGGTTATGTGGCTAAAATATTGGATGAATTTATCAGAATATGATCCCGGGTTTGAACAATTATGCTGAAAAGGAAATAAGTCGAGGTGAAATTTTGATCAATCCTTATAGGTCGAATCATAAACCGGTAATGCATTTATTTAAGATAAGTTCCGTCATTAATTATCTATCAAATAAGTGATTGTATTAAGTTTAAAAAATTGGGTTATTTGATCATTTAATTGAATTGCCTTGAATAGGGTAGTCATGCAAAGGGGAACAAATCAGGGGATAAATTGCATGGCGAAAGCTCCAAGGCGATCGATTCACGACAGGTATGAGATTTAGAAAATTCGTAATCCGGGAAAAATATTTTGATTGTCCAATCAATATACATTTATCCCCGGGGTGAAATGTGCTTAAAAATCGACTTGAATTTTTTTCAGTTCAATCTTAAGCCTTTGAGACAGCCTCTTATTTTTTTTAATACAATTGAATCAGTAATTAAATTTTTGATTCTACCTTGTTTTTATTCTGTGCATATTCCATTGTTGCTCTGATAAATCGTACAAACAAGGGATGCGGATTTTCCACTGTGCTTTTATATTCAGGATGATATTGAACACCTACAAACCAAGGATGACTTCTCAATTCAACGATCTCAACAAGGTTGTTATCCGGATTAATTCCCGATGGAATCATACCGGCTTCTTCAAAATCTTTTACAAATTTATTATTGAACTCATACCGGTGTCGGTGACGTTCTGCTATTTTTTGTTTTCCATAAATGGAAGCGGCCTTCGTTCCTTTTTGCAGCACACAAGGATATTCTCCCAATCGCATCGTACCACCTTTTTGTGTGACCTTTTTCTGGTCTTCCATAAAGTCAATGACGGCATGCTTTGTCGATGCATTCATTTCTGTCGAGTGTGCATCTTTCCACCCAATAACATTGCGAGCGAATTCGATAACGGCGCATTGCATGCCCAAGCAAATTCCCAAAAACGGAATATTGTTTTCTCTTGCATAACGAATAGCAGTAATTTTTCCTTCAATTCCTCTGTCTCCAAATCCCGGTGCTACCAGTACTCCGTGCAGTCCGTTTAATCTGGATGCAACATTGGTATCGTCAATTTTTTCACTGTGAATCCATTCAACTACGACTTTACACTCATTAGCGACTCCTGCGTGAATAAACGACTCAGCAATTGATTTGTATGCGTCTTTTAATTCAATGTATTTTCCAATCAGTCCAATTCTGACTTCATAAATTGGGTTTTTCAATTTACCCAAAAAGATTTTCCATTGTTCCAGCTCGGGCTCGTGTTGTAATGGTAGTTTTAATTTGTTCAATACAACTTTGTCGAGTTGTTCTTTGTACATCAGCAATGGAACATCGTAAATTGTCTCGGCGTCTATCGATTCGATAACAGCATTTACATTCACATTACAAAAAAGTGCAATCTTTCGTCTGATATCTAATGAAATTGATTTTTCTGTACGACACACTAAAACATCCGGTTGAACTCCTAATTCCAATAATGCTTTTACTGAATGTTGCGTTGGTTTAGTTTTTAATTCTCCTGCTGCTGCGAGGTAAGGAACTAACGTCAGGTGAACGACCATGACTGAATTTCCTAACTCCCATTTCAATTGACGAACGCTTTCTACATATGGTAATGATTCAATGTCGCCTACTGTTCCGCCAATTTCGGTGATGATTATATCGAACTTTCCTGTATCACCAAGCAATTGCATACGTCGTTTAATTTCATCCGTGATATGTGGAATGATCTGCACCGTTTTCCCTAAATATGCGCCTTCACGTTCTTTGTTAATGACGGTTTGATAGATTCGTCCTGTCGTTACATTGTTCGCTTGTGAAGTAGGAACATTCAGGAAGCGTTCGTAATGACCCAGATCGAGATCGGTTTCCGCACCATCGTCTGTGACAAAACACTCACCATGTTCGTATGGATTTAGCGTTCCCGGATCAACGTTGATGTAAGGATCTAGTTTTTGAATTGTGACAGAATACCCGCGTGCCTGAAGTAATTTAGCAAGAGAAGCAGAGATGATTCCTTTTCCTAAGGAAGATGTTACCCCTCCGGTAACGAAAATGTATTTAGCTGAAGCCACCGTGTTGAATGTTTTAGTTAATATGCTGGAAATCAAAAAAAATGATTTCGTCGACACGGGGTACAAAACTAAACTTTAAGCGTCAGGAAAAAAACAATCGAATAAATAATTATCCTTGCCTAACGAATGAGGCCATTTTTTTTTGCAATGTTTACACTTGGGTTACTAGTAATCAGTCCACTAGTTGGAATTGGTCAGGATGCGTCCGATTCTTACAAAAGTTTTTTTCATCAGATTCGTACTGATTCTGTCCTGAGTTTTAAATC
>JAYSPU010000166.1:0-3015 GCA_043721935.1 Bacteroidota bacterium
TTGTAAACAGATTTAAAAAGGCAGGCCATGCTTTGACATTGTTGTTGATATAGCTGCTGCTGAAATTCAATTTGGCTGCGAGCTCTTTCGGATATTGAACCGGATCTAAAAAATGTTTTGTCGTATTTAATGCAAATTGATGTACTGTATTTCCTGCATCCTCTAAGCTGAGAGCAAGATTCATCATAGCAATATTACCACCATCAACAGGCGGATATGGAACCCGATGGCAAATCTGAAGAATCTTCACACGGTAGATTTTTTACTGAACATTTTTCTGAAAAACTTAAGGTAGAGTTCTCTGTCAAAAAGTGCAGAATCTGTTGTTGCTTTATAAGTCAGGAAAATACCGACCGGCAATAATATTACACTCGAAATCCACATTCCTTTCCATGGAAGAATGACTCCTTCACGGGCAAACTTCTCTCCTGAAATTGAAATTACATGATAGATGACAAAGAAGATAATTGAAATAACAACGGGCATTCCTAAACCACCTTTTCGGATGATCGCTCCAAGAGGTGCTCCAATAAAGAACAAGATAAGACAGGCAAAAGAGAGTGTAAACTTGCGCTGCCATTCGATGTTGTGTTTTGCCCAGCTGCGTTGTTTAATTTCAATATCGTTCTGTGCGTCATCGGTAATGTTCTTTACGTTTCTTGCGCCATAAATAGCAGAAGAGGCAATCATCTTTCGCTTATCAGTTTCAAAATTGTCGAGAAAATTTGCCTTTGAAAACGGAACTTTTGAAGTCATTGCTTTTTGTAAAGTATCAAGTGACAAAGCGGGAATCATCATTCTATAAAAATCGCTTTTCTTCTCTACTATCTTTCGGCGAATAGAGTCAGATGCAAAACTAAGCTGATTTAAATTCAACATCTGATAGTTGTCTTTGAAAAGTTGCTCATTGGTACGCGTCATCTGAAAAGAACTTAAATCAAAACGAATCAATTCTTCCTGAAACTCTGTCCTCATCAATGGCTTGTATGCTTTGGATTGAGATCGGCCGTAAGTTTCTTCGTAGCTTGATCCATTATAGAGATTAATTAACAAGAACCGTTCATCATCCGACATGGCCATCTTACCTTTTTCAGCGAGAATCACTTTTGTATTGCCACGATTATCAGTATGATCGTAGATCATGATATGATGTAAGGTCTGACCGTCTTCGTCTTTTTTGTCAATACGTATTGAATAGCCATCAATTCCATTGTAAAAAATTCCTTCTTTAATCAGCAGTGCAGGTTTTTGTTGCCGTACATCGTATAACAAGGCATTCATTTTTAAATTGGCAATGGGCAATATATTATTGCTGAAGAAAAATGCTAAAGCACTAATAGCAATTGCAGATACTATCAATGGTCGCATAGTTCGTTGCAGGGAAATGCCGGCCGATTTACAAGCAGTCAGCTCAAAGTGTTCGGCAAGGTTTCCAAACGTCATTATGGAAGCGAGTAGGAGAGAAAGAGGCAATGCCAGCGGAACAAGTGTAACCGATACATAAACCATTAACTTTGCAATGATGATCCAGTCCAGACCTTTGCCAACGAGATCATCGATGTATTTCCATAAAAATTGCATTTCCAATACAAAGAGTGCAATCATGAATGTCATGATCATTGGTCCTGCAAAAGCACGAAGTACAAGTAGCGTTAATTTCTTCACTTTAATATTGAGAAAATCGAATGGTGCAAGTTAATAAAATCGGGTTTACTACTGAAGAACTTGGTGTAGTTACTGATCGTTCTTTTGTTTTGCTTAAACATGCTGCTATTAAAAAGATAACAGATGGTTTCGGTGAACTGGAACGGAATCTTAAAAAAGATATTGGACAATTTGACCTGCCTGTAGAAGGATTAAACACTTCAACAGGAAAGATTTTCAAAGGCGAAAATTATCAGCTTTTTCCATATGTCCTGCTGGATTATCCGAGGCTATTTAACACGAAAAGTATATTTGCCTTTCGAACTATGTTCTGGTGGGGGCATGAATTCAGTTTTACTATTCACGTACAAGGCGAAGCACTTTCTTATTATCGACCGAGAATGGAGAAGAATATAGACCAATTAATGAATCAATCAGTGTATTATTGTGTGAATGAAAATCCGTGGCATTATCACTTTGGTACTGATAATTATTTGCCAATAGAAGAAATTCTGAATGAACATTCAGCTATTCCGGAAAGCAAGTCATTTATAAAATTGAGCAGAAAACTACCGATAGACCAATTTGATTTGGTTTACGAATACGGTAAAGAAACGATGGAATTATTTTTCTCAGTTCTGAAGTAGAACTTAAGAACCGATGATGTGCATAAGGCTGTGAATCTGACTATTCCACAGTAAAGAATTGGCTTCCTTTTCATCTTCTTCAGAAAAATCGGTGATGATCAATGCCACATCCGATGTTAATTCATCCTGAACAATTTCAAATTGAAAAAAGGTATCGTCTTTTTTATCTTCTGAAACCCATTTAAAACGGATCAGTTGATTTTCTTTTTTAGCGACAATTTTAGCACGTTGTTCAGTGCCATCCCAATGAAAAATGTAATCACCATCACTTACTACCACTTTATCAGCAAACCATTCTTCAAGACTACTGGCATTACTTAAGTAATTGTAAAGTATTTTTGGTGATGATTTGATTTCAAACTCAATTGAATACTTAATTTTATTTGTTGATTTTAATTCCTGCTTCACGTTTTTTTTGCTTTTACCCCTTGGGGAATTGATGAGGTGCGTAATATAGAAAAAAAATTGATTGCTATTGAATAAAATGCAATTATCTTCGCCAGCTGAACATGGCACTAATCGATTCATTTGAAAGGTCAGGCAACTGGCTATTTCGATACAGAGGACAGGTTCCTCTTCTTTTATTTTTACTGGCAATTCCGGTTATCTATTTTACTGATTACACACAGCAGAATGTTACGATATTTTACGTCGTAAATTGGCTATCTGTGTTTGTTGCTTTATTGGGTTTTGTAGTTCGTGCTTATACAATTGGAACAACTCC
>JAYSPU010000167.1:0-5988 GCA_043721935.1 Bacteroidota bacterium
ATCTGCATTTTTCAAAAATCCATGCACATATAAATCCGGAAAAGAATGCAGTCGTTCCTAGTTTAATCTTTATCTTTCGAACCGAATAATTTATTCAGAAAAAGTCTAAATGCAATTGACGTTAACGCAGATTAAAGCACCGATTTCATCCGTTATGGATGACTTTGAACAAAAGTTCCGCTCATCTATGAAGAGTCAGGTGCCGTTGCTTGACCGTATCACACATTACATCGTCAAACGTAAAGGCAAACAAATGCGACCTATGTTTGTTTTTTTAAGCGCAGGACTTTGTGGTGGAATTCAAGACAAAACTCATCGTGCCGCTACACTCATAGAATTGTTACATACGGCTACACTTGTTCACGATGATGTGGTAGACGACTCAAACGAACGACGCGGATTTTTTTCCATCAATGCTTTATGGAAAAATAAAATTGCTGTCCTGGTTGGTGATTATTTATTAAGCAAAGGTTTATTACTTTCCGTACAGTTTAAAGATTTCGAATTACTGGAAATCGTTTCTGAAGCAGTACGAGTCATGAGTGAAGGAGAATTATTGCAAATAGAGAAAGCGCGTCGTCTGGATATTAAAGAAGAAATTTACTACGAAATCATCCGGCAAAAAACTGCATCGTTGATTGCTTCCTGTTGCGCTTCCGGAGCATCCTCAGCAGGATCTTCAAAAGAAACGGTGCAAACGATGCATCAATTTGGAGAGTTGATTGGAATGGCCTTTCAAATTAAAGACGATCTGTTTGATTATGGTCCTGAAGGTGTGATTGGAAAACCAACAGGTATCGATATTAAAGAAAGTAAAATGACCTTGCCTTTGATACACTCACTTTCAAAAGCATCGTACACTGACAGGAAACGCATCATCAATATTATTCGTAATCATAATACAGATGATAAAAAGGTACGCGAAGTCATTCAGTTTGTAAAAGAATCAGGCGGACTTGAATATGCAACGATAAAAATGAATGAATATCAGGAGCAAGCTTTTATAATATTGAATACCTTTCATGATTCAGTATATAAAAATTCACTGCTCGATTTAGTACGTTTCACCACTGAAAGAAATCACTAAATGAGTTTCGGCAAACTTTTTTATGCATTTGCATCGTTGCTGCTCTTTTTTTCAGCTTTCATTTTTATAAGTCCTTCATTAGTCTCCAATGATTTCATTTATCCGGAGCGAATCGATTCAACATACCTTGCCTATCATGCATTGACTGATCAAAACGATTCAATTCCGGACACACCTGAACTTTCTCCAAAAGAAGTTGGATTGGATTATTTTTCCTTCACGATCACGACACTTGATCATTTGCATTTGAATGGCTGGTACATTCCTGCTGTGGATACACCGGCAAATACTATTCTCTTTATTCACGACTTAAACGAAAGTAAATTATTATACTTAGACCAGTTAAAGCAATTTCATGATCGTGGATTGAATGTGTGCATTTACGACTTACGCGCACATGGAACAAGTGAAGGAACAGAATTTACACCCGGAACACCGTCCGTTAAAGATGCGCAACAACTTCTGGATACAATTGCAAAATTTCAGGGGACAAATAAGATCGTACTGATGGGAGTAGGTTTGGGTGCCGGTATTGCTGTACAGACAGCCTTGATTGATTCTCTTTGTGCAGGATTGATTCTAGAAAACCCTATCAAGTCACTTTCTATTTCAATAGACCGATACGCTTATTTCAAATGGAGAATTTTCAGGTTTGTATGGAATCCGATTTTCAAAAGAAAAGTAGAAGCCCTGTTGCATTACCCGATTGCTCATCTCGATCTTACTCAAATGATGAAGAATATTACGATACCGGTTT
Source organism: Bacteroidota bacterium (assembly GCA_043721935.1). GTDB lineage: Bacteria > Bacteroidota > Bacteroidia > AKYH767-A > 2013-40CM-41-45 > JADKIH01. The sequence goes on from JAYSPU010000167.1 coordinate 1,845, forward strand.
TGTTTTTAACCGGTTCCGAAGACATTGTGAATTTCACCTCTGAAACATTGTCTCTTTTTCAAGAATCGGCATCAGAAAAAAAAGAACTCATGATGATTAGGAAGGCAGGACATGCTAACATGTCTATCATTGGTGGAGAATCGTATTACAATCGCATTGCTGCTTTTACGAATGTAAATTTTCCTAAAAAGAAAAAGACACGGTATAAGAAACTGGCACTTGCGGAATAAACATTTGCTTTAAAAATTAAACACAAAGGATGCAGAGTTAGCAAAGGAAAGTTTAGCGAAGAATATCGATACCTAACACTTTTGAGATTTCCATTTTAATGTACTCGAGTCGCTGGTGTTCTTCGAGAAGGTAGATATAATCTTCACCGTTTAAATGAGCGGCCTGAATTTTTTTCTGACTTACTTCTAACTTGTGAAGAATTTTTCTGTTCTTCAAATGGTAGACGGATTTTTCTACTGCATCTTTTAAATTTTCTTCTTCCTTCGGCACAACAATCTTATGCATCTCTTCCCAGTTATCACTGAGTAAATAAGGAGAAGCCAATAATTCAACAGAGACAGATGAAACCTTCGGGTCACGGGAATTCAAAAAATATTGCAGATTAATTTCTTCCTGCTCCAATACCATTCTTCCAAATTCAGAAAGTATTTCTTTGTACACTGTGTTTTCAAAATCAATTTCATCGCCAATAATTTCATTGACGAGGTAATTGCACACCTTCAACTTATATTCTGTATGAGTCTTACCATCCGGTTCATTCGGATTTTCAATTACATCTTCAAATGTCAATTCGTGGCTACCATAATTCAATAACAATCTGATAATGTCTTTCTCCTGAAATTCAGTGTGAAAAAAATCTTCACGCTGATGATGAGGAATAATTAAATCCGGTAAAAGTTCTGTAACATCTGAATGAGGAATATCTTTTTTTAATTGTTGACGACGAACTTTATTCAATTCAGCAATTAAAATCTCCTCCGAAATCGCCATCATGGCACCACACTGTTTTAAATAAACAGAACGTTTAATCGGATCCGGAATTTTTGCAACTGACTCAACCACTTCACGAATCAATCCTGCTTTACGTACAGGATCATTCTGCACATCCTGAAGTAGTAGTCCGGTTTTAAAAACAATAAAATCTTTTGAACTTGATTCAATAAATTCCGCTAAAGCAAATGCTCCGTGTTTACGACGGTATGAATCGGGATCGTCTCCATCGGGGAACAATACCACTTTCACATTCAATCCTTCTTCAAGAATTAAATCAATTCCGCGCAGTGATGCTTTTATACCGGCAGCATCGCCATCATACAACACTGTTACGTTTTTTGTATATCGACCAATCAGTCTTATTTGTTCAACTGTCAACGATGTTCCGGATGATGCCACTGCATTTTCCAATCCGGATTGATGCAGAGAAAGTACATCGGTATAACCTTCTGCCAGATAACAATTGTCTTTTTGAACGATAGCTTTCTTGGCAAAGAAAATTCCGTACAACGACTGGCTCTTGTGATAGATGTCAGACTCGGGCGAATTGATATACTTCGCTGCCTTATCGTCTTTCTTTAAAATTCGTCCGCCGAAGGCAATTATTTTTCCGGTCAGATTATGAACGGGAAAAATAATTCGTCCGCGAAAACGATCGATTAGTCTATTCAGATCCGGTTCGCCCGCATCATTTTTGCGAGGAATACATAAACCGGTTTTTAAAAGATATTCTGTTTTGTATTCATTCTTTTTTGCCAACTCAGAAAAAGCTGACCAATCAGTCAATGAATAACCCAGTTGAAATTTATGAATGATCTCATCGCCAAATCCTCGTTCATGAAAATACGAGAGTCCGACTGAGCGACCTTCTTCGTGCTCAAAAAGATTTTCAGAAAAAATTCGCTGTGCAAAAGAATTCAGAACGTAAAGACTTTCACGTTCGTCTTTCAATTCCTCCATTAGCGGATCAGGCGCACTTTCTTCAACCTCGATAGCATATTTACCTGCCAGATATTTCAACGCTTCCGGATACGTAGAATGCTCGTGCTCCATGATGAAGTTCACAGCACTTCCACCTTTTCCGCAGCCAAAACATTTGTAAATATTCCGAACCGGATTTACATTGAAAGAAGGAGTCTTCTCATTGTGAAACGGACACAGTCCAATGAAATTGATTCCCCGCTTTTTTAATTGCACAAAATCACCAACTACCTCTTCTATTCGGGCAGCATCGAAAATCCGATCGATGGTTTCTTTGGTAATCATTGCAGTTGGTCAGTTGGTCAGTTTTTCAGTTGTCAGTTGTCAGTTGGTGAAACTGGCAACTGACCAACTAAAATACTGGTTAATTTGTTGCTAAAATTATTTGTTAAAAAAAACTGATCAACTGACCAACTGCCAACTGAAAAACTGGCAACTGCACAACTGACCACTAACCAACTGACTACCGGGCTACTTTCTTCTTCCCAACTGCCATTTTCAAATTGGCAATTTCAAGATCAGATAAAAATCTCCATCGTCCACGCGGCAGATCTTTTTTTGTAAGTCCGGCGAAAACAACGCGATCCAGTTTTTTTACTTCGTAACCAAGGTGTTCAAAGATTCGGCGTACAATTCGGTTTTTTCCGGAGTGCAATTCAACTCCCAGAATATTTTTTTCTGTTCCAAAAACGATATCATCCACTTTGATCGGACCATCTTCGAGTTTCAATCCTTCTTCGATGGCTTCGTAATCGGTTTGTTTCAAATTATTATCCAGTTCCACCTGATAAATCTTTTGCACTTCAAAACTCGGGTGCGTTAATTTTTTTGCCAGATCACCATCGTTAGTAAACAACAACACACCGGTTGTGTTTCTGTCGAGACGACCTACAGGATAGATTCTTTCTTTACAAGCTTTACCAACTAAACTCATTACAGTCTTTCTATCATCCGGATCATCTGTAGTTGTGATAAAATCTTTTGGTTTATTAAGCAGGATGTATTGCAAACGTTCTCCGCGTAAAAGTGAATTGTTATATTTTACTTCGTCTTCCTGATTTATTTTGAAACCCAATTCTGTTACTACTTTTCCATTCACAGAAATAACACCGGCAATGATTAATTCATCAGCCTCGCGACGCGAACAAATTCCTGCATTGGCAATAAATTTATTCAAACGAGTTGATCCATCGTCTTCCGGTGAAGAATCTGAAAAACTTTTTCCTGCTTTTTTCTTTTTATCACCGTAGAACGCATGATCTTCTTTGCGATTCCATTTCTTTTCACCACCCGGTGAAGGACGATCCTTCGATGATTTACTGAACGACTTCTTTTTTTCTAAAGAAGCACGATCCGAAGATGCGCGATCGCGATCACTGAACCAACCCGGTTTTTCACTACTTCTCTCAGTTGCGTTTTCAGTATCCCGACTTTCACTCGCAGGGCTATCGCCTCTTTTAGTATAGGCACGTTTTGGACGATCATCAGAACGATCGGAAGAATACGGCCGTTTAGGACGATCATCGGAACGATCAGATGCCGGTTTTCTATCGGTTGAATATGGACGTTTAGGACGATCATCGGAACGATCAGATGCCGGTTTTCTATCTGTAGAATACGGACGTTTCGGTCTGTCATCAGAACGATCGGATGAATACGGACGTTTTGGACGATCATCGGAACGATCAGATGCCGGTTTTCTATCTGTAGAATACGGACGTTTCGGACGATCATCGGAACGATCAGACGCCGGTTTTCTATCTGTAGAATACGGACGTTTTGGACGATCATCGTTCGGTTTATCAAATGCTTTTGAAGTGGTACGTGCTCTTGTAAACGGTTTACGTTCACCTGAGCGTGGACGCTCATCACCTGCATCACGACTTCTCGTGACTGGTTTGTCATACGAAGAAGAATCACTTGACCGATCACTTCTTTTAGTATATGGTTTTAAAAATGGATTTTTCACCGAATCTCCTCCTCTTTCAGCCCGTTGACTACGATCAAATACAGGCTTTTTACCAAACGATTTTCCATCCTTCGAAGCACGCTTCTTAGCTACTTTATCCCGCTCTTTTGACCGAGGAGCGCGAGCTGAAGTACTTGATTCTGAACTGTTTCTTCTTTTACCTACTGTTTTCCGACCCGGGCTTACCCG
>JAYSPU010000168.1:0-10781 GCA_043721935.1 Bacteroidota bacterium
TATCCAATCAACGACTGTAAGCGTTAAAAAATACGACTTATCCGGGCGGATGCTGTAGTGAAGTCCTTTCATCTGTTTTATTATCTACAATAAAATTAAGAACCCGAAACAGATCTTTCATTACTTCTATTAGAGATAATATAAGATCCTGCTTTCAATAAATAATTTCACTACACATTTTAGTTCAGGAAGCACTACGCATTCCTGCCAGCATGATTTAGCTTTTCATTACACATTTACCGTTCATAAAGAACCTTACAACCTTTGAAGTGCGGATTGAAAATCCGCAGGTAGAAAAAAGACGGATTGCAAATCCGTCACAGCGGGGGGGGATTGATTGTGAAATAGATTAATTGGTGACTTCATTGGAAATAAATTTCAATTAGTCAGAAAAGGAATTTATTTTTTTCTTTTCATTAGCGCTAAACCTCTAGTCATCGCAATCTTCTCCGCCAGCTTATTCCCTTCTTCACTAAACGGCCATACGAAAAGACTTTTAATACGATGTTTTTCCCTGATGGCATTGATCGCTTCAATACTTAACTTTTTTGCTAATCCTTTCGAGCGGAATTCAGGAAGTACGAGTGCTGAACATAAATAGATTGCTTCATACTTTTCGCCTGGGTTTGTTTTTTCAAATAATTCTCGTTCGGTGTAATCGTGTGAGAGGAATTTATTCATCGTTTCTAGCGTCGTTGGAATGAGTAAAATCCATACGACAGGTCCATCTCCATCGATGTGTTCGGATAGTGTGGAAGGATGAATGTGCTGAAGTTTTTCTATAACGGCTTCGTTGACATCCAGTTGATCGGGATCTCTTCTGACAGCAAAAACATCTTCTGCAAGTTGAAGCATTCGCTGTAAATTTTTGGATGTCACCATCTAATTGGAATGAGTAAGAAATTATCGGATGAATAATGGGCGACTGATAATTCGTTTATCGTTCGTCATTCTGATAAAATACATTCCGGGTTTGAGTCCGTCACTGTTTAGTTGAAAGGTTGTGTTCTCTACATGATATTCATGTATTAATTTTCCATTCAGGTCCATTAACTCAATCAGCTTTGAACTTTCGGAGTTGAATGTAAGTTGTACAATTGAACCTGCGTCTGCGGGATTAGGGTAAAAGTGAAATTGATTTACTTTATCCGCATTGTTAATTCCAACTGTCGATGCAAATCCAACAAATGTAACCGTGCTGTTTCCTGCATTCGGTATTGCAAGGGTGTCATCTACTACATTGTAAAAAATGTCGGCCGGATTACTCAGACTTGTTGCAACTGTAGTTGGAGGTGCGAGAAAACTGCTGTCATAGCGTACTACGGATTGTAATCCCCAGTTGCTGATGTAATATCTTCCGGCGCCGTCTCTGGTAATGCCATCGCAATTGCTGAGTGATGTTGCCAATAAGGTAGAAACAACATTCGTTGATAAATCAATGGCGCGTATTGGTGCATTGCTTCCCCAATTCACAAACACACAGCGATTGTTATATTCATCGAATACAATTCCATTCGGTGATTGTGGTAATGCAGTTGCAATTGTAGTAAACGTTTGTGCAGCTATATTTACTTTGAATATTTTCTTAGTACTGAAATCAGTTGTGATTAAGTTGCCTGATTTGTCATAGGTCAGCCCATTCAAAAAAGTTCCTCCAACACTTAAGTTGAAAACTGAAAGTCCGTTTGATAGGGAATAACCTTTGATGCTTCCACCGCTGCAGCAATAAACAGTGTCACCGACAATTTCAATTCCATAAGGACCACTGCCCGTATTGTTTACTAAGACTGAAAGTACTCCCAAACTATCACGACTTAATATTTGTCGACTGGTTGTGTTTCCAATCAGCCAGCGACGATTTACATAGTCATATTCCGCACTTTCAGGTCCGCTGTAGGTTTGTGCAAATAGTTGATTCGCTGCAATAAAAAAGAAGAATAGTAAGGTGTATCGTTTCATCATGCCGACAAGATAGTAAAATGAAGGAAATAGAAGAAACGATAAAGATCTTTAACTACGAATATATTTGAAAAAACTCGAACTGTTCGAGCGTTATAATGCGCCCCAATTGAATGACATTCCAAATCTGATTCCGACTGTTCTGTGATCCAATGGTTTGATTAGTCCCAGTACATTATCTGTTACACTAAACAGTTGATAAGCGCCTAATCGAAGTCTCAATCCCAGACCAATATTGTCAAAGCTACGGTTCAGGTATGAATAACTTAAATTGGCTTCAAGTATTTTACCCAGTTGTTGTCTGGCCGAAAGTGAAATTGCCGGTCGTACGATTCCATTGAAAAACCGGAAATAGAGTAGGGCATTCGCTGTTGTCTTTTCTCTGATTTTGTATGTCGTTGAAAGATAAATTTTTGAATGAAGAGATGTGCTGTACGGCTCCGTCGATTCCTGCGGCTTGTATGCCTCGCCAAGTGAATCGATGACACTTTGTACATTATTAGCTGTGTCATTTACAAATTGCCGAATATCAATTCCGCTAAATGTATAATTTCCTTGTACAGTTTTGTAATTTTTTACATTCTCTTTCCATTTAATAAATCCTAAATCAAGAATGCTGGTTTCGAATGTAAACTTTTCATTCAATCGGTATGTGCTTCCGAGATCAACTCCGAAACCTTTGTTTTTCATTCCGAATAAATAATGGCCGATCTTTAGATTGTCATAACCATCGTCTGAATTGGATGGAGTTGATGTATTGATGGTAATGTCCGAATTAAGACGTAAAGTGTAATCATCAACAGCAGTGGTGAAGGTCAGATTTTTATTGGAGGAAGAAAAATTTTCCATTCCATACAAATACTTCAAATGAATCCCTGCTCTCCATTTTTCTGTAACATTCCTGCTCATTCCAAATGAATATTCTCTGTAATGAATTACGTCGAATGCCAGATTTGAAAATTGTAAAGGTTTGCCAATGTACGGGCCGTTTCCTTTATCAATCAGATTTATTAAATCACCCGGATAATTAAATCCAAAACTGAAACGTTCGTTGATATTGAAATCAAAATAATTTTCATGAATAGTTATTCCAAAGCCTAATAGTGTTGTTGAAAATTCTATTCCGATAAAATTGTTTCCCTTCATTTTACTCAATACATAATCAAGGTCAAGATTAATTGAATCGTCAGAGCGTCGTTTGAACAGATCATGATAGGAAAAAGTATTGTTGTAGAATTGAAATCCGGCAGAGGAGCTTAGTGGAAATGCCAGATAGATTTTTTGCGTTGGTGTAACTGCAGGATGTAAAAATGAAGTGTAAGGATTGGGATTCATTGAATACAAATTAAGATCTTGCGCGATAGAAGATTTGCATGCGGAAAACATCAGCAGAATCAGGAGAGTCTTTTTCATAGGAGAAAAATTATAGTTTTATTTTTAATTTAATACGAACTCCGATTTTTATTGTGGTTTTATAGTAGTCATAGATTTCCACGATCCGGTTCGGTGAATCATAGGTGTCAATTACTGATTTTAATAAAAGTTTTTTGCAGGAGAATAAACGATTGAGTCTCTGACTATCGAATGGTTCATCCGACATTTTGAAAGTTGGTGCAATGACAATTCCATTGTTGTCTATTTGTGCAGACTGAATGATGTTGTTTTGTGATGACATAAACATTGAATCCAAAACGACATAGTTTGAATCAGTAAAATAGATTTGATTTAAGGATGTTGCTGGAAATCCATTCGACATATTGATTCTGAAAACAGCTGATTCAATGTTTTCAATTTTTGCCAGTGTAAAATCAGCCGTGTCTTGAACGGTAAATGCACTTGCATAACCTCGTAACGGTAAATCTATTCTCACTTTTGCGTTGAATGAGCTGGAGTCTAATACAAATCCGGATGGAGTACTGGCGGTATTGGCAACCAGTGAATACACAATGTAATTCGGATTGATAGCCATACCCGGCTGAATATTGCTATTGGTTGGAGTAAGTACAATAGAATCTTCTGCCGTTTGTCCGGGTTGACTTGGTATCGGTAACTGAACAGTGGACGGATAACCGTAGAGAGGAAGAATGGCTCCATTGTTATTGTGAGCAACGATGGAGGTAATGTTCAATGAAATGGGTATTCCGAATGAATTGAAAAATGAAATAGTCATTTTAGGATCCTGGAAAAACACACTTCCGTTTTGCAGGTTATCAAAAAATGTAATCCGCGAAGTGTCTTCGTTTATGGTCAATTGCTGGTTTCCTAGATTGCCAAATACAGACGCCGGAGTAATTTCATTTATGCCTGTTGTGATATTAAAATCGAGAGTAGTTACACGCGCCGGCATCGATTGCGGCGAATTGAATCGTGCTGTGTAAATAATTCCCAGTTGATTGCTTCCTGTTGTCAGATCGATTACATAAGACGCTAAATCAAATGAATCTACTTGCAGAATCGGAATTCCATTTACAGTCGTAAAATTAACAGACTGAATAAAAGGAATGCTGTTTTTGCTGAGTGAAGGAATGGAAACAGTTAATTGACCATTCAATGGAATGAAAGACTGTATTCCAATTTTCAGAAAAGCATTTCGCAATCCGATGGATGTCAGAATAGCATTATTGGGAAAGTTCAAAGGCAATGTGCGATTGATTATTTTATCGACATACGTAGTTCGTAGCGTTGTACTGTCCGTGGTATTTAATTGAATACTTTGGTTGTCTTGCTGATAAGGAATTGTAATCAGGTCCGGTGTATGAACGGAGTAGAGTGTGTTCCGGTAAATCAGAGTAACGAAGTGATTCGGGTCTATTGAAAATGTCCCGCTGTCCGCAATACCGATCAGGTCTTTGATGGTCAGATTTGAATTAATAAGCGGCATTGCAATATCCGGATCCCACGTAGAAGTAGCAATTTTGTCAAAATTAAAGTCGTCGCTTTTTACGCATCCACTGAGAAAGACTATTGACACGAAAAACAAGTGGTAAATTTTATTCATGATTAAAAGATTTGATAAGTGAATGTATTGACTTTATTGAATGATTGTGATTCAGCTGTTTGAATTTATTAAACTTTACTTGTTTATAAGCCGGAGGAGAGAAATGAAGTCGGAAGATAAAATTAATGCAGTGATCTATCAAATAATAAAAAATACTAAAAAGGCTTTAGTGTTGCATGGCTAAGTATATTAATTATGATACGAGATCAGCCTTTCTTGAATAAAAACGAATAAACTTAATAAGATATTAGGTATTAGTCTTGAACCTGTATTCAAAATCTCGTTTACAACTATTTAACTTCCTGAAGGCTCAACAAAGGAACGTTTGTGTGAAAGGAAAGATCTCTTGTAATGCTTTTGTTAAACAACAATTCTAAAAAAGTATGTTTCTGAGGTATCGTTACAAGTAAATCTGCTCGCTGTTCCTTCGTAAATTGATCAATCGCTTTAGATACATCGTCTGAAATGACGGAGTAAAATTTATACGGAACTGATTTGAATACTTTCTCAAGATTTAATTTTTCAAACACATTTTGAATTGAAAGGATTTCATTCTCGTTTTTTTGAATGGATAGAATGGCGACTTCCGATTTATATAAAAGAGCGATTTCAAGTAGTGTATTGAAAATTGTATTGTCTTTTATTTCATGAAAATCAGATGCCAGGACAATCTTATTAAATCCCAGATAGAGTCCGCTTAGCGGAACAGAAAGAACAGGAATAGTCGATTTGGCTATTACATTAGAGGTGTTACTTCCTAAGATCAAATTGGAAAATTTATCTGCGCCCTGGGTCCCCATGATAATTAAACCTGCATTGTTTAGTTTTGCAGATGAAATTATTTCCGTTACCACATCACCTACACGAGCATCATAGGAGATTAATAGATCTGCTTCTTCATTGAACAGCTTCAATTCCAAAGCAACCATTTCCCGCAGTCTTTTGTATGAATCTTCCAACATCACGGGCTCTTGGTATGTGTCTAGTGAAATAGCAGCACCGGGAGTTGGATCATCTTCTACGTGAAGTAAGATAATTTTCGCTCCTGATTCTTTTGCAATGGCTACTGCATAGCGCATAGCATTGTAAGCGGTTTTTGAAAAGTCAGTTGGAACAAGGATGGGTTTCATAATAATTAATTTAATGGTCATAAAATATTTTACTATTGTAATACTGAGTACTCATTCAATTTGTTGTTTATGTCTTATTATAAATCAACAAGGGTGTTTTAGTGTCAAAAGAATATTCAGCTGAATTGCTTGGGAAGAACAGATTGTCAAAGAAGCCTTTGTTCTGTTGTGTAAACATGATCAGCATGGATGGTTTGGATTTATTTACGGCAGCCTTGATGTTCTCAACCAGATTTCTAGCCAAATCAATGCCTGCTAAATTTACTGTGATTTGTTGTTTGGAAAAATGGCTGCTGGCTTGTTTTAAGAGCAATTTTTTATTTGCTAATTCTGCAGGGTAATTGAAATGAAGCAATTCAACTTTTGCCTTTAGAGGTTTACTGAATTCAACTACATTCTCCAGCTCTTTCTGTAGATTTAATGTATCGGTTGCATACATTATATCTGTTATTTTACTTCTTACATAATTGTGCGGCACTGTTATTACCGGGACCGTAGATTTATGGATTAAGTTAGAAGTATTTGTTCCAAACAATTTTTTAAAGCGCCCTGCTCCCCGTGTACTGATACAGATATAATTGTATTTATTTTTAGAGGCGTAAGTGCGAATGTTTGTATCTGTTAAGACAGAACTTTTGATGACACATTTAATTTTTGCCGGTTTAATTTGCACGCTTTTGTATTCATCAGATACAAATTCTTCCAACTGTGACTGTATTTTAGCCGTTTCATTTTTGACATAAAACCTGCTGGCTTTTTCATTGATAGATGTCGGTTTCATTATATAAAAAGAGTGGAAGAAAGTTAATTCAAAGGGTTGTTGACTGGCTAATTGTATAGCAAAACGAATTCCTGCTTTTGAATTTACTGAAAAGTCAGTCGTCACTAATATTTTTTTCATATATAGTTAATTAGATTTCAGATAAGATAAGTTGAATTTGTTTTAGTAGAATTAGTTCGGATTTATTTTTACCTGTAAAAGATTTAGCTATTGCTTCGGCAGTTTTATTTATCAATTTTTTTACTTCCGGAGTCAATAACCTGCTATGTTCTTTAGTGAACATTTTAAATTCATGCAGTGTTTCTTTATTATGGTAGTTGTTTTCTTTTAGCCAGTCAAAAACTATTTCTATTTGGTAAGCAGAGTCTGAACCAAAATCATCGGTGCTGGTTTCTAATGGAACCCATTCATTTTTTACAATTTGTTTAAGAATATCGATTTTAGGAGAATAAACATTCCTGTCGATGAATGCAACAGCATAAAATAATTTACCTAATTGCTGATACAATTGTACCATTGTTAAATTTGAAGTTTCCATGATACTAATGTTTATAGTAAATATACAAAAAATTAATGTAGAAAAAGATGATAAAAATCAGGATCTCTAATAGAATAAAATAAAAAGGGAGTATAAATTCTGCTTTGTTCGACTAAATTAATTTGTAGGAGGAAAAGGATTTGTTATCCCTCTTGATGCGTCTTTTCGGAATCAGCGACTAAACGATTTATTTCCAGTAGTTCCTCATCAGTTAAAGCTCGCCATTTACCAATAGGAAGATCCAGTGTGATATTCATAATTCGAATCCGTTTAAGTTTTTCTACACCATAATCCAGGTAATCACACATTCTGCGGATTTGTCGGTTTAATCCTTGAGTAAGTATAATTTGAAAGGTATTCGAATTTATTTTTTTTACGCTGCACGGACCGGTAACAGTATCCAGAATCGGAATACCATTACTCATGCTTTCAATAAACTTTGATGTAATAGGTTTGTCAACCGTGACAACATATTCTTTTTCATGATTGTTTCTCGCACGAAGAATTTTATTTACGATATCTCCGTCACTGGTTAAAAATATTAATCCTTCACTTGCCTTGTCGAGTCTCCCAATCGGGAATATTCTGGTTGGGTAATTAATATACTCGATGATATTGTTTCGTTCACTCTTTACGTCTGTTGTACATACAATTCCAACAGGTTTATTAAAGGCCAGGTAAACCGGTTTATCATTTGGCATTGTTATCAACTCACCATCAACCCGTATCTCATCTTCTGTTGTAACCTTTGTTCCTACCAAAGGGATGCTTCCATTAATTGTAACACGACCTTCCAGTATCAGTTGGTCAGCCTTTCGACGAGAACAATAACCTGTTTCGCTCAAAAATTTATTTATTCGTGTCGGACTGCTTGAGCTCATGAAATAATATGATAAGGTTGCAAGTTATTAAATAAATAGTTGAATCTGTAATTTTCTGACTCTTGGCAATATTGAGTCATAAAAAAACACATGAAATTTTGGCTTCAAGTGTTTCGTGTAAAATAATCAGGTATTTATTTTTTATTTATCTCTTCGTAGTTTTTATGCTCGGCTAATTCGCAATTTACCATCCAGTGAATACCAAATTTATCTGTAAATATTCCAAAGTAAGCACCCCAAAATGTTTTATTCAGAGGCATTTTAATTATTCCATCGGCAGAAAGTGCATTGTATATTCGTGTCACTTCTTCAACAGTATCACAATTGATGGAAATTGAATAATTTGTTCCGGCAATAGTAGCTTTACCAAATGCTTCAGATGAATCGCTTCCCATGAGAATTGTTTCCTTGCTGATAGGAAGGGAAATGTGCATTATTTTTTCTTTGTCATCTTCAGAAACCGGATAAGCAGGATCGGCCGGCATGTCTTTGAATTTTCCTGCATAAGGAAACTCTCCTCCAAAAACAGATTTGTAAAAATTGAAAGCAGCTTCACACGTTCCGTTGAAAGTCAGATACGGATTAATTGTTGTCATAGTGTTTGGTTTTTAGTGATTAGAAAAACAGGAACCCAAACTGATTAAAAAATTGACACTTATTAAATCCAACGTTTTATCTGGTTGCGATATCTTTGGTAATCATTTCCAAAATCTTTTGAAAGCCTTGGTTCCTTTTTATAGACTATAAAGTTGTTTAAAAAGCACAGTCAATATTCCACTTTAGTCGGGACGAGATTATGCTTGCTGATTCTATTGAAGGAAAAAATAGGGTAGAACAGGATTTTATTTATTTGTTGTTTTTTCAGAAGGCTGAATTAAATCCCAAAGATTTCCATACAGATCAGCAAAAACAGCAACTGTTCCCCAGGCTTCCGTTACCTGTTCTCTGATAATTTTAATGCCTTTGTCATGCAGGTTTTGATAGTCGGCGGTAAAATTATCGGTATGTAAAAATAAAAAGACACGTCCGCCGGTTTGATTGCCAATTCTGGTTTTTTGTTCGTCATTCGATGCCTGCGCTAATAGTAAATTGCATCCTTTTGATCCCGGTGGTGCCAATATCACCCATCTTTTGGTGTCGCTTAATTTGGTGTCTTCAATGAGGGTGAAGTTTAATTTGGTTGTATAGAACCGGATAGCTTCATCATAGTCTGCAACGACTAAAGAAATGTGAGCAATTGATTGGGACATAATGTTAGGCAGATTTTTTTGTACAAAACCTTAATGTGTTGATTCAATTAAAGACGACTGATATAATTTTTATTCTTTGATTTTTATGCTACGAGTACATTCCATGTTGATATCATCTTTTCAGTTTTAGCTAACAAGTCAATAGCGTTATCTGATTCTGAATTCATTTTAATGGTTAAGGTGCCATCATGTAATTTTAATTTTAAAACAGAATTTGATTTAATGTAACTTAACAATTCCTCAACAAATAATTTGTCCGGTGTAAAACTGAGAGTAAGATAACCGGGGCTTGGAATCAAATTCTTGATTTTTTTTCCGGTGAGTATTCTTTTGAATGCTGACTTTCCATAATCAATTGAAAGGTCTTTGTGAAGTCCGGTAACTGTTACATTGACTCCTGAGTAATTTTCTGCATTTACCGGTATTACAATTCCATTTCGGGTAGATTGATGTTTATGAAATACCAGGTAGTAGGTAAGATGATTTCTTTCAATGAGAGCTTCTATGTTGTAACCAAAACTATTACAATAACCATTTGTTTCAATGTCAAGTGTGGAGAGTTGAGCTGAGATTTTTTCGCAATATTTTTTATTAGAAGTATAAAATGGCGAATCTTCGGTTTCGTAATTAATCATATTTATTGGTTTTCAAGTAGAGTCTGTATTTTGTAAAAAGTGTTTGAGTGAAGAGTAATTGTATTGTTGTTATTGAAAGTAAACTCTTCAGACTATATCTGGTCTTTGTATTTAATCTGCAATCCCTGTAGAAAGTTACGAAGAAATTGATCCTTACATTCTCTGTATTCACCGTGATTCGGGTTTCTGAAGAAGGCACTGATTTCATGTTTACTGATTCGAATCTGAGCAAGTTCGAAAATTTCCAGCATGTCATCATCTTTCAGATTTAATGCAATTTTTAGTTTTCTTAAAATAATATTGTTATTTAATCTTCCTTCTAAAACCGGTGGTTCGCCTTCCTTTTTTCCACGACGATCATTGATGAAGCCGTTTAAAAAAATGTTTAGCAGTTTGTCATTCAACTTCTGCAATGCCGGATCATCTTCCTTTTTTAACCAATCGCTTATTTCAGACCGTGTTGCCGGATAATCCGCTGAGGCAAATAATGCCATCATTTTTGTGTCATTGAAGTCAAATGTAAATCGTAACCTCCGTAATATATCGTTGTTGTCCATAATGATTCTGGCAATCTGTTTTGAATGAATTTTTTATTGTCTGAAATAGTTG
>JAYSPU010000169.1:0-3932 GCA_043721935.1 Bacteroidota bacterium
GCCGATTTGATTGTTTGTGACTTACTTTCAACTACTTCCGGTCCTGTAATTCAATCGGAAGTAAAAGTTTTCCCCAATCCTGTTGTTCATGATATTTCTATTGAAGCTGCTGTACCGGTGAGCGGATTTAGCATCTTTGATACACAGGGACGGCTCGTCTTTTCTTCTTCGGAAAGCCGATCAACAATCTCTTTGACATCCGGTTATTATGTCCTGATAGTTTACTCGGGAGATCGGGAATTAACAAGAAGGAAACTGATGGTTCAATGAACTAGAAAATGAAGAAAACAGTTTTTCGGGTAAGCAATAATTTTGAATACGATTTCATCCTGATTGGAATCGTCAGTCAGCAAGTTGACTTTCGTTTATGTCGTGAAATTAATCTAGCGCTCGATTTAAAATTATACCGAAAAGATGATTTTCTGGTCTTCAATCAGAAGAGAATGGAAGAACAACAATTTGCATTTTTTGAACACATTTCGGATACAGAAAACCGATATAATTTGATTTCAAATAAAAACAACACGGCTGTTTTAATTCCTGAAAAATCGCAAATAGATTATTTGTTTATCGTTCACCCCGGTGCTTTACCTGTTGATGAAGAGGAACTTCTTACTAAATTAAAAAAAGTAAAATTTGTTCTTGGTGCTTATAAACTTGTTCCGGCCAAATTAAAATCCAGGGAGAATCTGATCTTCTAGTGAACAGCAATTGAAAACCTGCAAGGTTGATGGATATTTAATGAAAGGAATTTCACTTAATAGTATTCGGTTCAGCAAATTCTCCTAAATTCGTACTCCAAAACTTTATCAGTGATTCCTTTTAACAAAACAAAAATAGTAGCCACAATAGGCCCCGCGTCTTCTTCTTATGAAGTAATTAAGGGAATGATCATCGCCGGGTTAGATGTATGCAGGCTTAACCTTTCACATGGAGAAGATGCTATTCACAAAGATGTCATAGAGACAATTCGTGCTGTTGACCGGGATTTAAATACACATACTTCCATTCTGGTCGATTTACAAGGACCTAAACTTCGTATAGGAGAAGTGGAAGACAATTCGATTTTATTGGAAAACGGAAAAGAAGTGTTGTTTACTTCTCATGAATGTCTGGGTACTGCACAAAAACTA
This sequence comes from Bacteroidota bacterium, assembly GCA_043721935.1. GTDB lineage: Bacteria > Bacteroidota > Bacteroidia > AKYH767-A > 2013-40CM-41-45 > JADKIH01. The sequence continues at coordinate 1,134 of JAYSPU010000169.1, forward strand.
TACATGAACTATCTTCAGTTTCCACGCGATGTGGCCATTGATGATAAAATATTAATTGACGACGGTAAAATTGAATTGCGTGTCACCGGAACAAATCGCATAGATGAAGTTACGGCCGTTGTTGAAGGTGGTGGTAAATTGAGTTCGCGTAAAGGTGTCAATTTACCCAAAACAAAAATTTCTCTGCCCAGCCTTACGCCAAAAGATTTACATGATCTTCATTTTGCACTTGATCAGGGAATCAATTGGGTCGGACTTTCATTTGTTCGTTCGGCACAAGATATAATTGAATTGAAAAAAATTATTGCCGATGCCGGTAAACAATGTCGCGTTATTGCAAAAATTGAAAAGCCTGAAGCGTTAACTGAAATTGATCAAATCATTAGGGAATGTGATGCTTTGATGGTTGCACGGGGTGATTTGGGTGTTGAAATGCCAATGGAAGATGTACCATTGATACAAAAAATGTTAGTGCATAAATGTATTCAGGCTTCAAAGCCGGTCATCATTGCTACTCAAATGATGGAGAGTATGATCACAAATTATACACCAACAAGAGCAGAAGTAAACGATGTTGCTAATTCTGTAATCGATGGTGCTGATGCTGTCATGTTAAGCGGTGAAACTTCTGTTGGACTTCATCCTGTAAGAGTAATTGAACACATGCGAACGATTGTTTCAAAAGTTGAAGCGGAAGGTTATCATTATAATCGACATCATTTACCCGACGTTTCCAGTAAAACATTTATTTCCGATTCAGTCTGCTACAATGCCTGCGTCATGGCTTCTCAAGTTGGAGCAAAAGCAATCATGGGCATTACACGATCTGGATATACTGCTTTTAAAGTATCTGCTCATCGTCCGAATGCAGCCATATTTGTTTTTACAGATGTGCCGGAAATGTTAAACGTACTGAGTCTCGTATGGGGCGTTCGTACATTTTATTATAATCGATCTGTTTCCACCGATGAAACCATTGAGGAATTACAAGCATTGTTGAAACAAAAAGGATATGTCAAAACGGACGATATCATTATTAATCTGGCCAGTATTCCACTCGAAGATCAAGGCAGAACCAATATGCTGAAGTTGGGAAAAGTGCGGTAAGACGCAATAGATTAATAGATTACTAATTAAAGGATTAATGATTGTTCGAAGCTCCCCTGAGCTTGTCGAAGGGGGCTCCCCTGAGCTTGTCGAAGGGTCATCGACAGTCGACCCGACGCTCCGCGAGCCCGTCGAGCGGCGGTGAATATTAAGAATCACAAATAGTACAATGGTTTCTGAGTCTGTCGAGCAATGCTGAACATTGAAAAGTAAATATCGACGTCCCCTGAGCTTGTCGAAGGGTCATCGACAGTCGACCCGACGCTCCGCGAGCCCGTCGAGCGGTGGTACTTAATAAAACCGTTAAATAGCAAAACCAACAGACTAATACAACACCGATAAATTTTCTCCACGTTTAAAATTCACCCTGCATAATTAGAAATCCATGTCCAATACACCATCACTAAATATTAACCTCTTAAAAGAAATCTGCGAAACACCCGGAGCTCCCGGTTACGAGCAACGCATTCGTGAAGTAGTACTTCGTGAAATTCGTCCGCTGGCAGATGAGGTACAGGTTGACCACATGGGAAATGTGACAGCGATAAAAAAAGGACGTGAACCAAAAAAGGTAATGATTGCCGCACACATGGATGAAATCGGATTCATGGTCACGCATATTGATGACAATGGATTTCTTCGCTTTCATACACTCGGCGGCTTTGATCCGAAGACATTAACCGCACAACGCGTCATTGTTCATGGAAGAAAAGATATCATCGGTGTAATGGGTTCAAAACCTATTCACATCATGACCACTGAAGAAAGGAATAAGGTGATGCAAACAACCGATTACTTCATCGATCTTGGAATGCCTAAAAAGGAAGTTGATGAATTGGTTCGTGTCGGCGATCCGATCACACGGCAAAGTGAATTAATTCAAATGGGAAATTGCGTGAATTGTAAATCGATTGACAACCGTGTATCCGTTTTTATTTTAATTGAAACATTCAGACTGTTAAAAAATCTTCCATATGATGTGTATGGAGTTTTTACCGTACAAGAAGAAGTTGGAATCAGAGGCGCAATGTTAGCAGCACATAAAATTGATCCTGATTTTGGTTTTGGATTGGACACCACCATTGCATACGATGTTCCGGGATCTCAACCGCATGAGCGAATTACAACACTGGGTGGCGGAGCAGCAATAAAAATTATGGATGCATCTGCAATCTGCGATTATCGGATGGTGGAGTTCATGAAGCAAACAGCCGATAAGCAAAAAATAAAATGGCAACCTGAAATTTTTTATGGTGGAGGAACAGATACAGCCGGGATTCAGCGTATGAGCACCAATGGTGCAATCACAGGAGCCATCAGTATTCCAACACGTCACATCCATCAGGTAATCGAAATGGCCAATATCGATGATATAAATGCTTGCATTGATCTTTTAAAATCATGTATTCACCAGTTAGATGAGTATAATTGGTCATTTAATTGAGAAAATAAGGTTTGCCTTTCGACTTTTTATTATATTTGAATACGTCTTCAATTTTTTTTTAATGAATATTATTTATCCTGTCATTAAACCATTGATGGCTTTTTTTGATTTTATTCTGGATGGTGTTATCATTACCAATCTGGAAGGCAAAATTGTTTATACAAACCAACAAGCCAATGCAATTTTTCATTCAGAGGAGAACCAACTCAATGAATTGGATTGCAATTTGCTTTTTCAATCTTCAAATA
>JAYSPU010000170.1:0-17173 GCA_043721935.1 Bacteroidota bacterium
GCGAATGAAAAGATCTACCCAACCTACAATAGTAGAAGTAAGAAAATACACACCGTCCTGTTTATCTATTTTATATGCTGAAGGCATAATGCAAATGTATATTGGTAGCGCATGGAATTGCAACCAAGACATTATGAATATTAAATGCAATTTTTCAAAATGTTATTTGACAGAGTTGCAATGTGCGGCGTAGTCCGCGCGAAGGGAATTATTTCTATGTTGAAAGGGTAGTGGACGCGCTTAGACTACGCCGAGCGAAGGGACGTAGTCCGCGCGAAGGGAATTATTTCTTTGTTGAAAGGGTAGTGGACGCGCTTAGACTACGCCGAGCGAATAAATTGCCCGGGTCGATTGGCCTGAGCCGCTGTTATTATTTTAAGTGTGTTTTTAAAAAGCTTACAACAAGTTTTCGGGCGTCTTCTGAGGCAGTTTTATCAAATTTTGGATTGCTTGGATTGGCAAAAGCGTGATCAGCATTGTAGTTTTTAACGGTGATTTTTTTTCCTGCTTTTTCCATGTCGGATTTAAATTGATTGACGACTTCTTCATTGATCCATTGATCTTTTGTAGCAAAAATACCTAATACATCAGCCTGGATATTTTTCAATTTAGTTGGATCTTTTTCAGGCATGCCATAATAAATAACACAACCTGCTGCATGTTTTCCAGCAAGCATAGAAGCTTGCAATGACCAACCACCGCCCATGCACCAACCGATGGTTGCTATCTTTGAATTTGTTCCTGCTTTTTGAATTGCTCCGTTAATGATGGATCTGACACGTTCGTCTTTCATGCCGGCCATATGTTCCTGAGCGACTGCCGGTGTTTCAGCAACCTTTTGTTCGTAAAGATCCAAAGCGAGAACATTCACATCAGGAAATTCTGCCGCGTAGCGATCTGCTTCTCTTTTAATGTAATCATTCAATCCCCACCATTCGTGAAAAATAAAAAGCCATTTAACACTTGGTTTAGATGACTTAACAACATAAGCATGTGCTACTTTTCCATCGCTACATGGATAAGTAATCATTTCACCTTTTTCTTCTGTATAAGTGAAAGGCTCAGGAGCAAGGTGAGATGCACTGAAAACTTCGTTTGATGCTAATTGTGCAAACTGCTGAGTGCTGCTCATGCTGCAACAATTTTTTTGTGCTATTCCTGAAAAAGGTAATGCGGCGAGGATTAAAATAAATAGTCTTTTCATCCTGTAAAAATACAAAAAGTTAAGGCAATCGGAATCACCTTGAACTTTCAGTTTGCTGAACTTCTTTAAACATGGACTATAGCGGGAGTGTTCTTGAAAAGAAACTCATTTTTGCTGTTTATATCCAGCTGAATATGGTCTGCTTTATTAATTTTCCCTGCCAGAATTTGTTTTGAAAGTTCATTCAATACTTTTTTCTGCATTACTCTTTTGAGCGGCCTTGCACCAAATTGAGGATCATATCCCAATTGCGCCAGCCATTCAATGGCTTCATCGGTTGCGCTGATTTCAATTTCGTTTTGCGCCAGCATTGCTTTCAGGTGATTGAACTGAAGTGCGACGATTCCTTTAATTTCATCTCTGCTCAGTGGTTGAAACATTATGACTTCGTCGATGCGATTTAGAAACTCAGGTCGTATTGTTTTCTTTAGTAAATCAAAAACCTGATTTTTTGTTCTGGCAATGATTTCATCTTTATTCAAGTCATTCATGTCTGAAAAACTGTCCTGGATAATTCCGGAACCAATATTCGAAGTCATGATGATGATCGTATTCTTAAAGTTTGCTGTACGACCTTTGTTGTCAGTCAATCGGCCGTCGTCTAAAACCTGAAGTAATATATTGAAAACATCAGGATGTGCTTTTTCAATTTCATCTAGCAAAATGACAGAGTAGGGACGTCTTCTCACTGCTTCAGTTAACTGTCCGCCTTCATCATAACCAACGTATCCCGGAGGCGCACCAATCAACCGACTTACTGCATGTCTTTCCTGATATTCACTCATGTCAATTCTGGTCATTGAATTTTCATCGTTGAATAAAAATTCAGCCAATGCTTTTGCCAACTCAGTTTTGCCAACTCCTGTTGTACCAAGAAATATAAATGAACCAATTGGTTTTTTCATATCCTGCAATCCTGCACGACTTCTACGAACTGCATCACTGAGTGCAGCGATTGCTTCATCCTGTCCAACTACACGTTTATGTAATTCTTCTTCCAGATGAAGTAACTTTTCTCTTTCACTTTGCAACATTCGTTTAACAGGAATGCCTGTCCAACGTGCAACTACTTCTGCAATATCTTCAGCATCTACTTCTTCTTTGATTAATGCTTTGTCGATTTGCATAGTTCCGAGTTGCTGTTCCAGAGTGCGAAGCGATTCTTCTGTTTCTTTTACCTTTCCGTAGCGTATTTCTGCGACTTTACCATAATCACCGGCTCGTTCCGCTTGCTCTGCTTCAATTTTTAAAGTCTCAATTTTTTCTTTCTGTTTTTGAATGCCCTGAACAACTTCCTTCTCTGATTCCCAGCGTGCTTTTAACTGACTACGATCCTCGTTAAGATTGGCAATTTGCTCATTGAGTACTTTTAATTGCTTCTCGTCTTTTTCTCTCTTAATAGCTTCGCGTTCAATTTCCAATTGCATGATACGGCGATTCATTTCATCCAGCTCTTCCGGCACGGAGTCAATTTCCAATCGGAGTTTTGCAGCAGATTCATCCATTAAATCAATTGCTTTATCCGGTAAAAACCGATCAGCGATATAACGTTCGCTTAATTCAACAGCAGCAATGATCGCTTCATCCTTGATACGTACTTTGTGATGCGTTTCATAGCGCTCTTTTAATCCGCGAAGAATGGAAATGGCATCTTCTGTTGAAGGTTCTTCCACTAACACTTTTTGAAAACGCCTTTCCAGTGCTTTATCTTTTTCAACGTACTTTTGATATTCGCTTAAGGTCGTTGCACCGATAGCACGGAGTTCACCTCTAGCCAATGCCGGTTTCAGAATATTTGCTGCGTCCATTGCTCCATCACCGCCGCCTGCGCCAACAAGCGTATGAATTTCATCTATAAAAAGTACAATATCACCTTCGGCACTGATTACTTCTTTTATAACTGACTTTAACCGTTCTTCAAATTCGCCTTTATATTTTGCTCCGGCAATCAATGAACCCATGTCCAATGAAAAAATCATTTTAGATTTTAAATTTTCCGGTACATCGCCATCAATTATTCGATGTGCTAATCCTTCGGCAATTGCGGTCTTTCCAACACCCGGTTCACCGATTAAGATAGGATTGTTTTTTGTTCGTCTGCTTAGAATTTGAAGAACTCTCCTGATTTCTTCATCTCTACCGATGACAGGATCCAGTTTGCCTTTGCGTGCAAGTTCGTTTAGATTTTTAGCATACTTTGAAAGTGAATTATAAGTTTCTTCAGCGCTGGCACTGGTTACTTTCGATCCTTTTCTTAATTCAAGAATAGCAGCTTTGACATCTTTTTCATTCAAGCCTTCTGCTTTTAACAGCAATGCAGTTTTACCTTTTCCATCCAGCAAACCGAGCAGTAAATGTTCAAGTGAAACAAAGTCGTCACCAAAAACTTTAGCTAAAGAAGTAGCCTTTTGTAAAAATTTATTTGCTTCATCGGAAAGATAAATACTACCACCGGCAATTTTCGGATAAGAATTTATCAGTGTATCTACGTCGTTACGGATTTTATCTTCGTTGACATTTACTTTTTTGAATATGAAAGGAAGGACAGATTCATCCACTTGCATCATTCCATTGAGGATGTGAGCAGGCTCAATTGATTGATGTCCCAATTGCTCTGCCGAATGTTGCGCTGCTTGTATTGCCTCCTGAGATTTAATAGTGAAATTAGAAAGATTCATAGGGAATGTTTTATTTGGTCAGATGTTGTCAAAGAAGTTGCCATTGGAGTATTTGATAGTAAGGTCAGAAAAAATGGCGTATGATAGTTATGATTAAAGTCATTATGTCGGTTCGATTGAAATAAACTTGAAATAATGCCATAAAAAAAGCGGCCTTCTCAAGCCGCTTTAAACCTAAAGAAATAAGAATTATTGAAGGATTACCCGTCGAGTATAGCGTTCATTTCCTGCAATCATTTCAACGATGTACAGACCATTTCTCAGTTCTTCAGTAGCGAAAGCGGTATTAAATTTACCGGAAGACTGGTTACTGTTCAAAAGGATCTTGGCAACTTTTCCGGTTAAATCCATCATAGTAACTTTTACTAATGTTGGCTTGTTCAATTGATAACTGACATTCAGACTAGCTCCATTATTAAGTGATTGTATGAATAATCCATCTGCTAAAGTTGCAGCGGTTTTAATGGAATTTGGAGCAAGCGCTGTAATTGTACCGGTCATCGATACCGGATGAAAAGTACAATCGTAATTGTATGTTCCTTCAACGGTAACTTCATACATATATATTTGGTTACCCGAATCCATGACCTCATCCCATGCCAGTGCTCCTGAAGGAACTGAGAGTGAAGTTGTAGTGTGGTTTCCACTAACCCAAACCCACATGATAGTGTCCCCAACATCCACTGTGAGGTTACTTGGAGAGAAAGCGAAATTGGAAACATTAACAGTATGAACTGTTGCAAATACAGAAGTGCCAAATAAAATGGCTGTTAAGAGTGTGTATAGTTTTTTCATAGTTTATAATTTGTTTAAAAATACAATTTTATTTTGAGTGAAGTTGAACAATGATGTTGAACGGGAAAAAATCAAGGTTAAAATGGTAGCTGCAATAAAGCTGCCAGTATTTTGAGTTTTTCAGAAAGAGTAAGATTGAGTATTTCAATCAGCTAAGAATTGGTAAGATTTTGACTTGGAAATACGAGCGTAAATAGTTGTAGAGAAAATTGACACAGAGATAGAAGAGATAGAAGAGATAGAGGAGATCACAGAGCTCAGTTTCTTATTAAGGATCCTTTTCTGAATACAGATTTCTGAATACAGATTACATCCTCTTAATCACCCTCAAATTATGTGAATAACTCCCGCTTTCTGTATTAAAAATTCCCTGATGATCAAGCCTGTCTACTCTGACTTTTCCGCTGGCGTGAATAATTTGATGGCCGGGGAGAATAATTCCGACATGAATAATTTTTTTGTCTGCATTATCGAAGAAGGCTAGATCTCCGGGTTGTGCTTCTTCAAGAAGATTAATAACAGTTCCTTGTTCGGCTTGTTGATTTGCGTCGCGATTTAATTTAATTCCGCAAAGTTTAAAAACTACTTGCGTGAATCCTGAGCAATCGATTCCGAAAGGGGAACGGCCACCCCAAAGATAAGGTGCATTCAAAAACATGTAGGAATGAATGAGAATGGATTCCGGTTCTGCCTTCTCCAGAAGTTTAGCCTTGCCGTCAAACTCATAAATGGATTCACCTAATGTAAAAGACTTTTCTTCTTTATAAAATGGCAAACTACTCCCAATAAGCAGCGGGAGCATTTCGCTTTTTCCTTTTACTGCTATTTGAACTAAATCAGTTACGATATATGACTTTGATGTTTGAAGTGTAGCATATTCACTATCTTCTAGTGTAAGCAGTTGTTTCTTATCTACCCAACCAATGTATTCATCGTATGTAGATTTAATTTTTCTCCAGCTGCCGTTTTTAGAAATTAGCTCAACTGTTTCACCAAACAACAACTGATTGACCATTTCTGATTGATCAGATGCTTCTTTCCGAACCGGAACAATACTTAATGGACAGATGGCAAACACAGTAGTAGCAGGATTAGTTTTGCATTGATATATGAACTTCTGATTTTTTTATTTAGCGAACGTCACTATTACATTAATTCAACAACCAATGCACTTGCACCGCCACCACCATTACAAATTCCGGCTGCTCCAAGCTTAGCATTCTTCTGTTGCAAGACATGAATCAGTGTAACAATGATTCTGGCTCCTGATGCTCCAAGCGGATGACCGATTGAAACAGCTCCGCCATTTACATTGACTTTTGCCGGATCTAATTTCATGAGTTGATTGTTGGCAATGGATACGACGGAAAAAGCTTCATTAATTTCAAAATATTCAATGTCTTCCATTTTTAAACCGGCATTCTGCACAGCTTTCGGAAGCGCTTTGGCAGGAGTGGTGGTAAACCATTCCGGTGCTTGTTGAGCATCGGCAAATCCACGAATTTTTGCAATTGGTTTTAATCCTAACGATTCCGCTTTTTCTTTGCTCATTAATATCAGAACTGCTGCGCCATCATTCAGTTTTGATGCATTCGCCGCAGTGACTGTTCCGTCTTTTAGAAATGCGGGTTTTAATGTGGGAACTTTATCGGCGCGAAGATTTTTATATTCTTCGTCTTCACTTATGACTATCGGTTCCTTCCCTTTGACAGGTATGCTGACCGGTATGATTTCATTTTTAAATAACTGTTTTGAATAAGCTTCTGTTGTACGACGATATGATTCTAAAGCATAAGCATCCTGATCTTCACGAGAGATTTTACATTCCGTTGCACAAAGTTCTGCTGCATTTCCCATGTGGTAATCTTTGTAAACATCCCACAGTCCGTCTTTAACTAATCCGTCTACCAGACTGCCATGACCGAGTTTATAACCTGTTCTTGCTTTGTCAAGATAATAGGGAACATTGCTCATGCTTTCCATTCCGCCGGCAACTACGCAATCGTTAATACCGAGCATAATCGATTCAGCTCCGAGCATAATAGCTTTCATTCCGGATGCACAAACTTTATTTACCGTAGTTCCGGGAACAGTATTCGGAATTCCGGCCTTGATTGATGCTTGTGTAACCGGTGCTTGTCCGACAGAGGCAGATAAGACATTACCCATTAAAACTTCATTCACCTGGTCTGCTTTCACATTCGCTTTTTCCAATGCACCTTTTATGGCAATTGAACCAAGATCTGTTGCGCTAAGTGATGATAATTGTCCGCCGAAACTTCCAACAGGTGTGCGAACTGCAGCAATAATATATACTTCTTTCATAGTGATTTAAGTTCTGTTTTTAATGGAGGGCAAATTTACTGAAATTATTGAGATGCTATTCAGCAAATAGATGTTAATAAGGAAGAGAAAACCTTTCCTGATGCATGGATTAATATTGTATTTTCGTATTCATTCCGGTATGAAAAACTATTTTATCCGGCTTTCTAACCGTCACGAAGCCATTTTCAAGTATATGCTCATTGTCAGCACCATTATGCTGATAGTGATTGCTTTGCCTAAAGAAACGCAATTCAATTATTCGTTTCAAAAGGGTAAACCATGGGGTTATGACAATCTTCTTGCTCCATTCGATTTTGCCATCAATAAGACGGAAGCCGAATTGAATGAAGAAAGAACGGAGCAAATGCATAGCGCTCATCCTTTCTATCGGTTGGAGGAACAACAAGGCAAACAGAAAATTGAAAAATTCAAAGCGGATTTGGATGCCGGATTTGCCAAAAAATTAGAGCGGACGGAAATTACTCAAAAAGAATCTCAACAACTTTTAAAATCAAAGCAAGTTCAGGAGGAGATGGGAGAACAGATTCTTCGTCAGATTTATGACAAAGGAGTTATTCTTATTAATGATCAATCGTTAGTTAATAATCCGGATGGAATCATTAATGTTTTAAAAAATAATATTTCCGAAGAAAATAAAGTCAGCGATTTTTATTCAATTCAAACTGCTTATAGTATAATCCTTGAACAGCTAAGCACTTTAAAACCTTCGGAACGGGAAGAGTTAGCTCCGCTTCTTGAAAATTCTCTGGCGCATAATATTCTCTATGATGATTTATCCACACGACAATGGACGAAACAATTATTAGATAAAATTTCGCTTTCGCACGGATTGGTTCAGAAGGATGAGGTTATCATTTTGAAAGGCGAAGTAGTGGATGCAGCTAAATTCCAAAAACTGGAATCGCTTAAAAGTGAAATGAAGAATCAGGAATTTTCAGGCTCTGCTAAATGGATGATGTTTTTAGGTCATTCGATTTTGGTAGGACTAGCGATTAGCATGCTGATTTCTTTTTTGTATTTATTTCGTCGCGAGGTCTACGATGATAATTCTCGCATCTTACTTTTAATGTTATTGATTTTGCTGATCACCTATATTTTCCTCTGGGCCAGAAAGGTAAATGTATTTGACATGTACCTGGTTCCTGTTTGTATTTTACCGATTATCGTTCGAGCATTCTATGACACCAGGATTGCCTTATTCACACATATCATTACTTTATTGATCATTGGATTTGAAGCACCGAGCGGATTTGAATTTATGTTCATTCAAACCATAGCCGGAATGGTAGCCATCTTTACGATTCTTAATATGAGTCGCCGGTCACAATTCTTCATTTCTGTGTTGATGATTTTCCTCACTTATACTGTTACATTTATTGGTATAACCATTTTGCACGAAGCCAATCTGAAAAGTTTTGACTGGATGAATTTGAAGTGGTTCTTAGGCAATTCAATTATCACACTTTTTGCATTTCCACTAATTTTTATTTTTGAAAAAGCATTCGGATTTTTATCTGATGTTTCATTGATGGAATTGGCTGATTCAAACAGTCCGTTGTTACGCGAATTATCAATGAAAGCTCCCGGTACATTTCAACATTCGCTTCAGGTTGCAAATCTGGCCGAAGCTGCTATCTACCACATTGGTGGAAACCCGCTTCTGGTTCGTGCAGGAGCAATGTATCATGACATTGGGAAAATGGACATGGCTGTTTATTTTATTGAAAATCAAAACACTTCCGGAAATCCGCACGATGATCTTGAATTCGAGGAAAGTGCACGGATTATTAAGAGTCATGTTATTCGTGGAGTTGAAAAAGCAAAGAAGTTTAATTTACCGGAGCAAATTATTGATTTCATCCGTACTCATCATGGTACTGTCTTGCTTCAGTATTTTTATCAATCGTTTCTGAAGAATTACCCTCAACAAATGCCGGATGAAGACGTATTCCGATATCCGGGACCACTGCCATTCAGCAGAGAAACCGCTGTACTTATGATGGCTGATTCTGTTGAAGCAGCATCACGAAGTTTAAAGAATGCAGACTCAGAGAGCATCAGTCATTTGGTCGATCAAATTATAGATAACCAGATTATGCAAAAGCAATTTGACAATGCACCATTGACACTAAAAGACATTAGCGAATTAAGAAGGTTATTTAAAAAAATGTTGATTAGTATTTACCACATTCGAATTGAATACCCTCAGTAAATTAATTATTTGTGCGCTACTTTATAAAACTTTCATTTAACGGGAGACAATACCACGGCTGGCAGGTTCAGGAAAATGCTCCATCTGTTCAGGAGGAATTGAACAAAGCGCTGTCTTTATTGTTAAGAGAGGAAATTAAAACAACAGGCTGTGGTCGCACCGATACAGGTGTTCATGCAAAGAAGTTTTTTGCGCACATCGATACAGCAGTTTCGTTTTCATCGGATGATCTGATGTATCAATTAAATGCAATTCTTTCCAGAGATATAGCGATTCATTCAATCTTTCCTGTTGCCGAAGATTCACATGCCAGATTTTCTGCAACCGGTAGAACGTATCAATATTTTATTCACGAAGAAAAAAATCCTTTTCTGGAAGGAATTTCCTGGTTTTATCCGCACCAACCGGATATCGAGAAAATGAATTCAGCAGCTAAAATATTAGCTGATTACACTGACTTTTCAGCATTTAGTAAAAGTCATACTCAAACATTTACTAATAATTGCAAGATTCAATCTGCACATTGGAGACACATTGAGAATCAATTTGTCTTCGAAATTACTGCAGATCGTTTTTTAAGAAATATGGTGAGAGCTATTGTTGGAACATTATTAGATGTAGGTTTATCTAAGATAGATGAAAATGACTTTTGTTCAGTACTGGAAAGTAAGGAGAGAAGTCGGGCCGGAACATCAGTACCTGCTCATGGTCTCTTTCTGACTGATATCGTCTATCCTTTTATATCAATTTAATGACGAAAGATACGGTTAGCGGAAAAGCCTTTGATGTAAGTATCCTGAAACGGATATACGCTTTTACTGCGCCGTATAAAAACAAGTTTTTCATCAGTGTTGGACTGACTTTATTATTAGCAGCTTTATCTCCATTACGGCCGATACTCGTTCAGTATACGATCGATCATTACATCATCAAACTGGATGGAGAAGGATTAGTAAGAATGATGTTGATTATGGTGGGCTTGTTGATTTTTCAAACAGCCGTTCAATATTCACATACGTACTTAACCAATTGGTTAGGGCAAATCGTTATTCGCGATTTAAGAATTAAGCTGTTCAGACATATCTCTAAACTCCGGTTGAAGTATTTTGATCACACTCCAATCGGGACATTTGTTACCAGAACAATTAGTGATCTGGAGACAATAGCAGATATTTTCAGTGAAGGATTAATTGTCATCATTGGTGATTTACTTCAATTGTTGGTGATAATCAGTGTTATGTTTTACAAAGACTGGAGACTGACACTAATAAGTTTAAGCACCATTCCTTTATTGTTAATTGCCACACGCTTTTTCCAATATGGAATTAACAAAACATTCAGAGAAGTCCGAACACAAGTAGCACATTTGAATACGTTTGTTCAGGAACATATTACAGGGATGAACATTGTGCAGATTTTTAATCGGGAAGAAGAAGAGATGAAGCGGTTTGTTGCGATTAACAATGAACACATGAAAGCGCATATCAAATCGGTATGGTACTATTCTATTTTCTTTCCTGTTGTTGAGTTACTTTCAGCTGTTTCTATCGGATTAGTTGTCTGGTGGGGATTAAAAGGTGTTATTGTCCACGATGTGTCTCTGGGAAATGTTGTGGCATTTATCATGTTTATCAACATGTTGTTTCGACCGATTCGAGAATTGGCGGATAAATTTAATACGCTACAGATGGGAATGGTAAGCAGCGAGAGGGTGTTTAAAGTAATTGATACAAATGAGTTTATTCCGGATAGAGGTGAAATTCAAAAACAAGTAGCAGGGAAAATTGAATTCAGAAATGTTTGGTTTTCTTATGCTGACGTTACCAATGAGAAAACGGCTGAATGGGTGTTGAAGGATGTTAGTTTCGTAGTGAAACCCGGTGAAATGTTAGCGTTAATTGGTGCAACAGGTGCCGGTAAATCTTCAGTCATAAATCTGGTTTCAAGAATGTATGATTTTCAAAAGGGAACAATTCTGATTGATGACATCGATATTCGCGACTATAAATTGGATGCATTACGTATTCAAATTGCAGTTGTGTTACAAGATGTTTTTCTTTTCTCTGATTCAATTTTTAATAATATAACTTTAAACGATCCTGAAATTTCAAAGGAAGAAGTTGTGAAAGCATCGAAGGCAGTAGGAGCGGATCGGTTTATTCAACAATTGCCGGGAGCATATGATTTTAATGTGATGGAGCGAGGAGCCATGTTATCGGTCGGACAACGCCAACTTATTTCGTTTATACGTGCTTATGTTTTTAAGCCACGGATTTTAATTTTAGATGAAGCTACTTCTTCAATTGATAGTGAATCGGAAGAACTAATTAAGTTAGCTACAGAAACACTTACCTCAAATCGGACTTCCATTGTGATCGCTCACCGTTTGGCTACTATTCAGAAGGCAGACCGTATTTTGGTAATGGACCATGGAAAAGTGGTAGAAGAGGGAAATCATCGTCAATTGCTTTCTAAAAAAGGTTTGTACAAGCAGTTGTATGAGCTGCAATTTGCCGGAACGGAAGAGTAAAGAAACAGTAATACCATAGCTATTTGTTTCGAAATCACTCCTTAAATAAATTAACCTTTCATTAACTTCGAACCTAATAAATATTAATTTAGTTTGTTCAATTAAACAACTCACCCACATGAAAACAAAAGTATTTATCATCCTTGGATTTATTTTAACCTCTTCTTTCTCCTTTGCTCAAACAACTGATGAAATTGTTGCTAAATATGTTGAAGCAATTGGCGGCAAAAAGAATTGGGACAATGTTAAATCGGTAAAGATGACCGGCAATATTGATATCGGCCCGAACATGAAAGCGCCATTTGTCATGTACATGAAAGACAAGGTAAAGTCTCGTTTTGAATTAGAGTTTCAGGGAATGAAAATGATTACCGCACTTAACGGCGACAGTGGTTGGAAGGTTGTTCCTTTTACAGGAAAGACTGATCCTGAGCGTATGTCACCGGAAGAAGTGAAAGATCAAAAAGATCAGGCCGATTTCACAAGCGATTTATATAATTACAAAGAAAAAGGTTCTACAGTTGAAATGATCAGTAAAGAAGACATGGAAGGAACTGAAACTTTTAAATTAAAAGTAATTAAGAAGTCAGGCGACGTATCGTATATTTATTTAGATGCTACCAGTTATCTTCCCTTGAAAGAGACGAAGAAAATTAAAATGGAAGATAAAGAAATTGAATCAGCATCTGTTCCCAGTAATTATAAAAAAGTGGGAGGAATTATGTTTCCATTTTCTATCGAAATGAGAGCAGGAGACGAGGCCGGTCAGGGACAGGCGATGAATATAGATAACATTGAAATCAATCCTGTTATTGCTGATGATATGTTTGTTATGCCTGCAATGAAATCAGCCGTCGCACCGGCTACTAAATAATTTTATTGATTAAACTATTCGAAAAGGCTGCTCTGTTTAAGATCAGCCTTTTTTTATAACAGGTAAATTATACTAGCTATGAAAAAGATCTATTTGTTTTTTAATCTGATTTTATTGAATTGTTTAACATCGGTTTATGCTCAAAGTCAGGCAAAGCTTTCCAGTGGAATGTTCGGTATGATGGAAGCAAGACACATTGGTCCTGCTGTCATGGGAGGACGTATAACTGCCATTGATGCAGTGAACAAAGATTCCAGGATTGTGTATGTTGGTACTGCAGGCGGTGGTATCTGGAAGTCAACATCAGGCGGCTCTTATTGGAAGCCTGTGTTTGATAAAAACTCCCAAAGTATCGGAGCATTGACGGTAGACCAAAAAAATCCGTCTGTTATCTGGGCCGGTACCGGTGAGTCAAATATGCGTAACAGTGTTTCAATTGGAACAGGTCTCTATAAATCAACCGATGAAGGTGAGAATTGGGTCAAAGTAGGATTGGATAGTACTGAGCATATCAGCAGAATAGCGATCGATCCGAGTGATGGAAACATCGTCTATGTTGCCGTACCGGGAGCATTGTGGAGCGATAGTCCGCACCGCGGCTTATACAAAACTACTGACGGTGGTAAAACCTGGAATAAAGTTTTTTATGTAGATGTAAAAACGGGTTGTGCAGAAGTATTGATTGATCCTAAAAATCCAAAAACAATTTACGCAAGTACATGGGAGTTCCGAAGAAAACCATATGCTTTTGCTTCCGGAGGTAAGAATTGTGGAATTTATAAAAGTACGGATGGCGGAACGACCTGGAAAAAACTGACCAATGGTCTTCCTACAGGAGAGTTTGGTCGGGTTGCAATGACTCTTGCTCCGAGTGATCCAAATAATCTCTTTGCCATAGTTGAGGCCAAACAAACCAGTTTGTTTTTATCTACCGATCGTGGTGAAAACTGGAAAGAACAAAGTTCTAATAACAATGTTGCCGGTCGCCCATTTTACTTCAGTGTAATTGCTGTTGATCCGACGAATCCTAAGCGGGTGTATCGTCCTGCATGGTCATTTTCAATTAGTGATGACGGTGGAAGATCATTTACTGAAGCTTCTTTTGCAGGAGGCTGGGTTCACAGTGATCACCATGCATTATGGATCAATCCTGCTAACACATCTCAAATGTATCTTGGTACCGATGGCGGTGTTTACATGAGTCTGGATAAAGGAAATAACTGGATCTTCATAAATAACATTCCCGTCTCTATGTTCTATCATGTGCAGATTGACAAAGCAGTTCCATACAATGTTTACGGTGGTCTGCAAGACAATGGTTCCTGGGTAACTGCATCTCAAAGCATCGGTGGAATTGATAATGGTGACTGGAAAAATGTAGGTGGTGGTGATGGATTCTGGGTACAGCCTGATCCGTTGGATAAGGACATTGTATATTCTGAATATCAGGGCGGACATGCATTTCGGATTAATATAAAAACGAATGAGTATGCTGACATTCAACCTCAGGCATTGGCAGGCGAGCCAAAACTTCGGTACAATTGGAACACGCCGATTTACATTAGTCCGACGAATCCAAAAGCGCTTTACATGGGAGCTCAGTTCCTTTATAAAACACTCAATCGCGGAATTACCTGGACGAAAATATCACCCGATCTCACCACTAATGATCCGTTGAAACAAAAACAAGAAGAAAGTGGTGGTATTACTGTCGATAATTCTTCAGCAGAAAATCACTGTACCATTTTTACAGTTGCAGAATCGCCACTGGATGAAAATTACATTTTTGTTGGAACCGATGATGGAAATATTCAACTCTCAATTGATGCCGGTAAAACATGGACTAAACTCAATCAGAATATTAAAGGTATTCCACCTCAGATTTGGGTAAGTAGTATTGAACCGAGTCGTTTTGATAAAAACACAGTGTATGTGACATTGGATAATCACATGTATGGTGATATGAATACGTATGCAGCCGTTTCTAAAGATTTAGGTAAGACCTGGACAGTCATGACAGGTACGGATGTTAAAGGTGGGTATGCTCATAAAATTAAAGAAGATTTGATCAATCGCAATCTGTTGTTTCTTGGAGCAGAGTTCGGTCTGTATGTTTCCATTGATGGCGGAAAAGAATGGACAGTATTCAATGCAAAAGTTCCTCCTGTTGCTGTACGAGATATTCAAATTGATCCGGGTACAAATGACCTGATTTTAGCTACACATGGTCGTGGTATTTTGATCGTCGATGATCTCTCACCGCTTCGTCAACTTACTCCGGAATTGCTTTCAAAAGACATTTCAATTTTAAAAACCCGGCCATTTGCCGCCACTGGCGGACATTACGGAGGAGGTTTTCCAAGTGCAGGCGGATTTGTTGGCCCCAATTCTTCTGAAAGCGCAACGATTATTTATTATTTGAAAGACCGTGTTACGACCGGTGATTTGAAAATTGAAGTCCTGGATGCAGCAGGTGCTGTTGTGAGTACTGTTCCTGGAACAAAGAGAAAAGGAATCAATAAAATCGAATGGGATATGCGATTAAAACCGCCACGTGTTGCAAAAGGAATTCGCATTGATGGAGCCGGATTTAGCGGACCACTTTGTGAAGCCGGAACGTATACAATCCGCATAACAAAAGGTGATCAGGTTGCAACAGGATTACTCGTCTTGATCGAAGACCCTGAATCTCCGCATACTCTTGCCGATCGTCAGTTGCAACGTGTTACTACTAAAAAGTTGTTTGCACTATCTGAGGATCTTGCTTATTTCAATGAGCAAGTATTGAATTTGAAAATGCGTTCACTTTCACTGGTTGATTCGGTTAAAAATACGGGTAGCCAAAAATTGCTCCGTGAGCTTTCTCAAAAAATGGAAGGGGTGCGGAAAGAGTTAATTGCTACTAAAGAAGGCTTAGCAATTACAGGTGAAGAGAAAATTCGAGAGCGCTTGAGTGAATTATATGGGTCAGTTTTAGGTTATGAAGGCCGACCATCCGATTCACATCTGGATAAAATGAAAGCACTTGAGCATGATATTTTAATTCAGAAAAATGCAGCGGACTTAATCTGGAAGAAAGAACTGCTGAAAGTGAATGAGCTTCTTGTTAAAGAAGGAGCAAAGCCAATTACTGTTTTGTCAAAAGAAGATTTTGATAAAATGAATCCAACAGGAAATACTGATGGATCTTCAAAAGGGTTCAGATTATTGTATCCGACTTTGTTTCAGTATTCAACAAGTGCATTTCTTGACTAAATGAATTAATCAATTCAGCAGATGTTGTTGAAGACTTTCAAATAAAAAAGAGGCTGTCTCAGAAATACATGTTGACAACCTCTTTCTTTTTTAAACACGCCGGAAGTTTTCTCCAAAAGCACTTTAAAGAAGATGTCTCCGAGGATTGAACAGTTTACCTGAAAGTTAAATACATCGACCAATAATTCTGATCAATTCATAAAGGTTAACTTTAACAGATAATGCTTCCGGTTAAAATAAAATCCATCTACAATTAACTATCAAATATGTGATTGTATATATTTTTTGAAATGGAGTTCTTTGATCATTTAATTGAATTGCCCTGAATTGGGGTACATGCAAAGGGGAAAAACCAGGGGAAAAATTGCATGGCAAAAGCCTAACAGCGACAGATCTGCGGCATGTTTGAGAGATAGAAATTTAGTAATAGGGAGAAAAATTTTGATCATCCAATCAAGATATATTCATCCCCGGGGCGAAATATGCTTACTTAAGACCTGAAATATTTCAGTTCAATCTTAGGTTTTTGAAAGAGCCTCTATTTTATTTGAAAAGAAATATACGCTTACAGAGTAGCTTTCATTAATTCGCTTAGTTCATCAACCTTGTCTATAAAGCCAAGCTTGTGATATGAATTCATTAAGTTACGGATCAGACGTTGAATCATGTCTTTGTTAGTACACGGTTCGTAGTACCCTTTGTCTTTTGGTATTTTTAATTGCTTTAAGAAGTTATCAATTTCATTCTTGTTGAATACATCACCCTTGCTGAAAGGATTGATATAGAACAATATCTTAGAGTTATCATTGATAGCAATCGGGTCGTTTAACTCGTCTTTGTAACATAGGATGAAATGCTCAGGTAGGTTTACGCCATATACAGGGATTCCTGCTGAACGGGCGATTTCAAGGTAGAGCATGGAAAGCATGAGCGGATTTCCTTTTCTGGTTTCCAACACGATGTTTACAAAGGAATTTTGCGGAGCATGATAATTCCGGGTATTTCCTGCAAATCCGTGGATTTCAAAGAATATCTTATTCAGAACCTTGATTTGCTCTAAAGCTGTAAGACCGTCGTTCATTTCCAACCAGGCGTCTTTACGTATTTTATCCAGCTGTTTTTGGATGGTTTCAACATCAAGTTCAGGATACTGATAACGAGCAACCAGAATGATTCCTTTCATCAAATCGTGTGACGAGGAATAGGACCAAACATGCAATTCGTGCTTTAGATCGTCAAATTGGATTTTATGGATTACATTTTCAATGCGTTGCTGCAT
>JAYSPU010000171.1:0-1611 GCA_043721935.1 Bacteroidota bacterium
TACCTGCTAAAATCACCATGAACAAATAAATTCGCTAAACTGCATCAACACAAGACTTCAACAAAAAACAAGTGTACTTTAGTCGGACAACAATGAAAATCTATTCTATCAAATCGTCCAGATCATCCCATTTCTTCTCTGTGTATGGACCTGTAGTTTTGTAAATTATTTTTCCTTCTTTGTCTAAAAGAAAAAGATAAGAAATATCACTTTGTGTCATGTGAAGCGATGTGACAAGTTGATCTCCGCTTCCTGAAACAAACAGTATATGCGGTTGCAAGTCTGCTTGCGCTTCTCGAACTTTTCTTTTAAACGATTGCAACATTGTAGTTTGAATTCCTTTCAGGATTGGAATAAAGAAAATATTCACATCAAACATGTCGTCCATTAATCCGGTTTTGGCAATGAATTTTTGGTACACAGGATCCATCCACGTTTCAAGATCTTTTTGTGCTTTTGAGGAAGTTGCAAAACAAAGGAGCGAATATTTTCCGATCAAGTCATTGGGAATCGCAACATGCTTTCTGTCGGCTGTTTCGGCTGATAGAGTAGGAAGGACTTGTGAAGTTGCTGAAAGGCGGAAAGCGAAAAGGAATAGGAGCAAAGAGTATTTCATTTCTTTCAAACGATTAGGGTGTATTCTTATTGTTCTATTCTATATAGAGGAAAAAGAAAAGGAATACTTTTTTTAAACAAAGTTTTAATCTTGTTTCTATAGAGATTATGCATCAAAACAGTTTTCAGGAAGTTATTTGATCGGTCAGTTCTCGGTATTGCCATCAAATTAATGGTAGCAAATAACAAATCAATAATGGGTAGGAATGTAAATTCGCTGCGATCGAATATAATGGGTGGCATTACATTAATTGTCATGACACTCGCAGCAATTGCTTTGATTTATCTTCAGATTTGAAAAGGCCGTCAGTGCTTGCTTATTCTTCTTCTTCTGTTTCTATTCGATTTACTCCTGTGGCCGAACGAGTTGAAAAACCTCTGATCCAATGGTCTATTTTCTTGAACAGTGTATCAATATAGTTATAGGCTTTTTTTTCAAGATTCGCTTCAGTTTTAAATACAAAGCGTTGAATAACCAATGAAAGCCCTGTCATTATTCCATTCCGGATAAATTCCTTTTTATTTAAATTTATTCCGGTAAGAGAGCCAAGGCTGTTTAAAATAATATTCTGCGGAGTAAAGCCTGATTTGAATTCTTTAAAATTACTTACAAGAGCAGTTTCTTTTTGCTCCAGCTCAGATTTGACGGCAGATATACGTTGATGTAATTGTTTACGGTTACTAATCTTCATCGTCTTCTTCATTAAGCATTTTATTAATAAATGTATCGGTTACAGGTTTTGAAATTAATTTATCCCTGAAGAAATAAATAACAGAACCTATTACAAGATAAAAAATAGCAACCAGTAAAAATCCAATATAACCTTTACCATAATGTTCAGAAATAACAATTGCCAAAGCAAGACTTCCAAACATGATGACTAATAGACCGAATAATAAAATGATGATAAAAGCGGTACTATTTCCGGCTACGCCACCCGCCTTGTCAGTAAACTGTAGTTTAGTTAACTCAAGGCGGGTCTCGACATAGTCTTT
>JAYSPU010000172.1:0-5811 GCA_043721935.1 Bacteroidota bacterium
CGAATATTCTCCATGTAGATTGATAGTTGACGTAATTCATCTCGGGAATTTTTTAATTCCTCCTGGTAAGCCATCAGGTTCGTCACGTCATTAGCCACAACAATTTTTCGCTCTTTTCCTTCAGTCATAATAGTATAGAAAAACACTTCCATGATTAATTCACTATTATCTTTTCTTCGATGAGGAAGAATACCGGTGAAGTGGTTGGTGTTAAATTTATTCCGATAAGCATGAATTTTTTCCTTGTCATCTAAAGATAAAAGTTGCATGAAGTTTAATCTTAAAAATTCATCCTGCGAATAATTGTATTGCTCTATTGCAGTTTGGTTTACATCAATAATATGCAGTGTATTGCTGTCAAGTACCCACATTGGAAAAGGATTGTTTTCGAAAAGTAATTTGTATTTCACTTCGCTTTCAATTAATTTTCTTTCATTTTCATGTCGAAGAGTTCTGTCTTGGAAAAAAACTGAAAAACCATTGGGTGATGGATAAATACGGTTATAATACCAACGTCCTGTGGCTTTTTCAAGAACTTCCAATTCAACTGCTTCCTGAGTCTCAAATGATTTCTTGCAAGCTATATCAAACTCAGAATTTGGAAGTTCAGGATAAAGGTCATGTAAATTTAATGGCTCACTGGTAATTGAATTTTTGGTCATTATTTCTTTCGCACGTGTATTCATGAAAGTAATTGTATATTCAGAGTCCATGGAAAAAAAAGCGTCTGTTAATCGTTCTAATGTTTCGGTTACTTCTTCTGTCTTTTGTTTTACTTGTTGTTGCAATTCAATATTGAATTTTTGCAATTGATTCTCGTATTTTTTTTGTGCAGTAAAATCTTGATTTATTATTACGTAACCAATTTTTTCACCAAGTTCATTTTGGATAATGGAAACAGAACTTAAGATGATAATAGCTTCTCCGTTTTTTTTATATTGAGTAATCTCACCGGACCAAAATCCATTTGTAACAAGGTCAGTTTGATTCGCTAGGCTAGTTTCTTCTGAGTAATCAGGTTTCAGCACATCTCTTGCCGATAAGTGAATGACTTCTTTTTCTATATAACCATAAAGTCGTTCAGCTCCTTTATTCCAGGAAACAATATTAAACTCATTATCCATGGAAATGATTGCATCGCTGGTTTGATTAATTAATTCTGCCAAATAGTTAATTCTGTGTTGGCTATGTTTTCTTTCTGTGACATCTTTAATTGCGAACTGATAAATGAAAGCACCACTTTCTGTTTCTCTTTTGTTGTAATCAAGAAGGACATTAATTTGTTTGTTGGACTTACAACGAATTGTGAATTCTTTGTTGGGTAATTTATCCGAATTGTTTTTTAATGTAAAAGGTTCACATAAGAAATCAGTAAGGGATTTTTTATTTATTATTTCCGAATCTGAAAAGCCAAGAATGTCTAATCCTGTTTTGTTAATACTCAGTATAACTAGATTTTCGTCGGTCGATATATATCCACAGGGAGCATAATCGTAGAGTTCTTTAATTTCTTTATTTGCCAAATCAATAACTTTTTGTGCTTTTATTGATTTGTTAATGTCACTTATAATTTTAAAATAAAACAGGATTAGAAAACCGGCAATCAATATAACCAAAGAGGTAAAGACGATTAAGGTAGATTGTGCCAACTCATTTTCTCTTGCTGCTGATCGGGTTAATTCATCAGTGCCAATTCTTTCAATTTGAGTTACAACATTTCGAATGGAATCCATGATTAACTGTCCTCCATTCGTCACAAATAATTGTTGATAGGCAAATGTATTGTTTTCTTTTTTTAGTGAAATTAATTTTTCTGCGAACTGTATTTTATTTTCTATTAATTTTAAAAGATGCGGAAAATAGAGTTGTTGTGTTCCTAAAAGCGGGAACATTCTTTTCAAATGGGTTTTACTCTTTTCTAATCTTTCTATAGCACGATTATAAGAAACAAGAAAGGAAGTGTCTCCTGAAATTAAATACCCACGATAGGAAGTTTCAATAATTTCAACATCGTTCTCAATTTCCTCTACTGATTTCATGATCAGTAATTGAGAGGCATTAATATGCGATTCATTTATAACAGCAATTGAAGTGGATCGGGTTTTAAGTAAACAGTAGCCAAACCCAATTACGGCAAGAGCAAATCCGAGCAGGATTTTTAATTTTAGCGACATCATTTTCATGTTCAAAAAGAAAATAAATAGAGTTAATTTACCGCTTTAATTCACTAAGTTTTACTAAAACATCAATATGTTTATTATTAATCAATATTCCAAGCCTTTAGTAAAAGTAGTTTTATTCATCAGTATTTTCTACGCTTCTTGTAAAAATGATACCGGTAGTAAGAAGGGTAGAACGAAAGGTGAAATGGAAGTCGTTTTTTACAATAAAATTGGGGTTGGCCCTATAGAATCTATTTTATTATCTGACTCTATTGATAGCGAAATGGTGAGAAATGGTGAGTCTGTTTTTATTGCTAAATGTCTGTTGTGTCACGAGGCATCCGGCGATCGTAAAATAGGACCCGGTATGGCCGGCGTGACAAAAAGAAGACGTCCCGAATGGATTTTAAATCAAATTCTGAATCCGCTGGAGATGTCACAAAAAGATTCGCTTTCGAAAGAACTCTTGTTGATTTACCAATCGCAAATGCTCGATATGAAACTGACGAAAGAAGAAGCACGGTCTGTTCTGGAATATTTCAGGAAGCAGGATCTGGAGTAACCGGTATAGTTTATTAAGCTTTAGCCATTAATAGGAATACATGTAAATTATTCCCTGATCCGATCCGCAGATTAATTTCCTTTTACTGTTGTTTGATGTATTGATTATAGAAAATCCTGTATTTCCTTTCACAGGAAATCGATCGTCAAGTGAGCCTACTTTATCCAGAATGTAAAACAGATTTTTTTTGTGATCATTAATCCCTGTCGTATTTTTTAGGTAGGATGAAGGAGTAAAGGCGTAATTACCGGCAGGTAATTTTATTCCATTTGTTATTTGGAGATCGCTGTCATAGGTGAATAGAGAATCGCTCGTCATTATTGAAATTGAATTCGGTATGATCTCATTATTTACTTTTATCGATACAACCGGAGCCAATAGAGATGCAGTTTTCAATTCCTTTACAGGTGAAAAAAGAATCAATTCATTTTTTAGGTTGGTTCCACATAAATAGTTTCCGGTTGAATCTTCGAAAACAGAAATCCCAAGTCTGCCTGTTTCTGTTTTAAGTGATGTTAGTCGGCCTCGTTTATCAGCGAGGTAATTGTTTCCATTCGTTCCCTGAATCAAAAGATTCCATTGATCATTGTATCGGTAAGTTTGTAACTCTTCATTACCGGTATCAACGAATTTGGTAAACAACCAGTCACTAACCGGTTTTCCTGTCAATTCATACGCATAGATTAAACCATTTGTACAGGGAATAAATATTCGGAATTGCTTCAGTCCGTCTTGATCTGAGATAATACAACCGCTTGAAGGTGGCGCAGGAAGCGTGACCGGAAAACTGCCAACTGTATTTCCTTTTAAGTCCAGCATATACAAGGCTTCTCCGGTGTTGAACACCAATTGACTTCCACCATTTTTATAATAGTCAGCCGTGACGATCTGACTGAGAATTCCGGATGGTAATTGTTTTTTCCACATCAATCGACCCGCTTCATCAAACAAATACAACTGATTCTTTTTGTCTTGTACCGTTATGAAGTTTCCATTTCCTCCTGAAACCAAATACGGTTCGGTTTGAAGTGAAGAGTCAAGTTGAGCTGACCAGAGTACATTGATTTGATCGGATTGTGATTCCGAAAAAAGTATAAGAGCTTTTGAATTTATTTGTGTTGGAGCAGATTGAATTGAAAAAGCAAAGCCGGAAAGATGGTGAAGCAACGATTGATGTTTGTTTAAGGCATTAAGAAGCTCTTCGTTTCCAAGCGCACGAATAATGTTTTCACCTTTTTTAGTGTCAATGTATAGGTTCAGATTTCCATTGAAATATTGGGCAGGTAAGTTTTTATATTCTTCTGTTCGGGAAAATAGTTTTTTGTCTTCGACATCATCAATAAAACTCTTAATGGCAGAAATTTGATTTGCAAAAATTAAATAGCCATTGATAATTCCGAAATTGGTGTTTTCTATATTTGAAAACAAATTTCCAAACCACAATGAAGGCAGAGCTTTTATTCCAATCGTACCAATTGGATGATCACGGTAAATTTCATCTGTTGGCTTGTCGCTAATCTGTTGAAGTTTTTTTAACGTACGAATTGCATTCTTCGTATTAGAGAGGCGAATGCAAGCATAGGAATTGTTGTCTAAAATTACACTTCCTGACTCGGTAATTAAAAGCGAAATTGAATTTCCCAGCCATTCTTTTAAATCTTGTTTCAAGTCTATGGATGCTTTTTTAGACAGACTGATTAGCTGTTGTTTGGTAGTTCCGTAATCTTCAAAAAAAGTAGCATTCGATGTCAGTCGGGAAATAAATTCATATGTGTTAGAATTATTGAATTCTAAAAAGAATGCTGTACGGGAAGGAAGCAATGCAGTCAAGTCGGAATTCTGAGATTTTTGTCCTGCAAAAGCCTGTACCAGATAAATTGAATCAATGGAAGCCATATTTCCATTCAGTACAATTGCATTTTTTTTCAGCTCCGTCGAATAGGAAGCCCAGCGTGATAAGGAAGTAAGCACATTTGAAAGTTGATAATTTTCGTTTTCCAGAAAGCCATTCAGTAGATTTTGCAAGCCAACAAAATTAACGTTGAGGTAAATGCCTCCTGAATGCTTTTCAGTATGAAGTCGGGTAAACGTTTTTGTCTTTTTAATGGAAACACCTGTTTTTAATTGTCGGATAGCATCTTCAACCAGAAAAGAAGTTCTGCTTACCATGAGCATTCCATTGGTGAAAGCATAGGTAAGAAGCGTTTCTCCTTTTTTTCTGATTTCATAAATAGAAATGTTTTCATAGACACTTCTGCTTTTTTGAAAATCACTATTTAGCCAGCTATCAATGGCATTATTAATTTCTTTTATTCCGGTTCGAAGAGGAGCATTGCACAAATACAATAAGTCAAAGTCTGCAGCTTTTGTTGGATGGGCAGAAATAAATAGTTTCTCTTTCGACCAGATTTTCAAACTGAATTCGTCTTTTGAAAAGAGTGAATCCATAAAACGCATGGATTGATTGATTGAAAAAACAGATTCATCATCTGTCAGCTCCTGAAAGAATGTCGTGGAAGATAAATTTTTCATTGCCTGTTTACCGTTTTTGAGTTCCAGGAAGAAAGCGGCATCAGTAGGTATAGCATTTACCGGATCTGCCGGAAGTACAGCATTTCGTTCACTATAATAAATGGTTATAGCCGCTATTATTAAAATCAACAATGCGCTAACAGAGCCTGCAACAACTTTTTTCATCGTGTTGCAAATTACATCAGGCAAGTGTTTCTTTAACGGAAGAAAAAAGAGTTATTCAGCAATTGAATGTTAAAACTTCAGTTCAAGTTGATCCGGCAATAATCGAAAACTACGACGATGAAAAGGAGTTGTACCGAATTGACGGATAGCATTCCTGTGTAAAGCAGTTCCATATCCTTTGTTTGATTTCCAATGATAGTCGGGATATTCCTCGTGAAGTTTTAGCATAAAGTCGTCACGATACGTTTTGGCAAGAATCGAAGCAGCAGCGATGGATTGATAGATACCATCACCACGAATAATGCAAAGATGTTCAACTCCCGGATATTTTTTAAAACGATTTCCATCAATCAGCAAAAGTTCGGGAGTCAGCTTCAAGCTCATAATGGC
>JAYSPU010000173.1:0-18908 GCA_043721935.1 Bacteroidota bacterium
TAAACGCGTTTGTTTGCAAGCTTACGATCGAGTTGAAGTTCCATGTTACCGGTACCTTTGAACTCTTCGAAGATTACCTCATCCATACGGCTACCGGTATCGGTAAGGGCAGTTGCGATGATGGTAAGACTTCCACCGTTTTCTATTTTACGAGCTGATCCGAAAAAGCGTTTTGGTTTGTGCAAAGCATTTGCTTCAACACCACCTGATAATACTTTTCCGCTTGCCGGAGCAACGGTATTGTAAGCACGCGCAAGTCGTGTGATTGAATCGAGGAGAATGACAACGTCGTGTCCGCTTTCAACTAATCGTTTTGCTTTTTCAAGTACGATGTTCGCGATTTTAACATGACGCTCAGCAGGCTCATCAAATGTTGATGCGACAACTTCAGCTTTTACACTGCGTGCCATATCCGTTACTTCTTCCGGACGTTCGTCAATCAGAAGGATGATCATGTATACTTCCGGATGATTGGCAGCAATTGCATTGGCCACATCTTTCAACAACATCGTCTTACCTGTCTTTGGTTGAGCTACAATAAGTCCGCGCTGACCTTTACCGATTGGTGTAAACATATCCATGATTCGGGTCGAATAATTGGAATGATCACCGCTCAGATTTAATTTTTCATGAGGGAAGAGTGGAGTGAGGTAATCAAAATGAATACGGTCACGAACAACAGCAGGATCCTGGCCGTTGATATAATCTACTTTAACCAATGGAAAATATTTTTCTCCTTCATGTGGTGGCCGAACAGATCCTTTCACAGTATCACCGGTTTTCAAGCCGAATAATTTAATTTGTGATTGAGATACATAAATATCATCTGGTGATGTCAGGTAATTAAAGTCACTTGAACGAAGAAAGCCGAAATTGTCCGGCATAATTTCTAATACTCCTTCAGCATCGATTAATGTTTCAGGATCAACAACAGGTTCAGCAACAGGAGTTGGTTCACGACGTTGACGAAAATTCGGATTAGAACTTGGATTGAAACTGGTATTCGAAAAAGCCTGACGATCGTTGTTTTCAGGTCGGGCTACACGTGCCGGGGCTTCAACAGGCGCTTGTTGTCTTTCAATATTTTCTACTGCTTGAGGCACAGGCTGAGGAACCGGAACCTGTACAGGTGCCGGAGCAAGACGTGTTGCCGGAACTTTTACACTTGGTTCCAAAACGATAGGAGCTTTTTTAGCGTTCGCTTCTTCTTCAGCGGTTACTCTTTTTCGCTTAGGACGACCTGCAGAAACTGCAGCCTCCTGGTTGTTTGTTTTTTCCACTACTGTTGGTTTGGATTTAACTTCTTGAGGTTCTTTCGTAGCTGCTGCTTTAGTTGCAGCAGTTTTAACAGTAGCAGTTTCCCGGCTACTATTCGAAGCAGATTTAGAAGGAACCGATTCTCTGATATTAGCAGTAGATGCCGGGTTCAATGCTTGCTGATCTAAAATTTTATAAATCAAATCCTGCTTACGATAGTCATCGTAATTTGGAATGTTCATTAATCGCGCAATTTCTTTAAGCTCTGGAACGAGCTTATCATTTAATTCAAGAATGTCGTACATGAAAATGATGGTTTCTTAAAAATGTCAGGATGACAAGTTGTGAGTCTGTTTTGTTGCTAAAATGCAGTTAAGATAAATAAAGGGTCGGATGATAATAAACCTGTTTTGTTCACTAAGTATTCAGGAGATGTTCCGGAACGGACAATTCAAAAAATCCAGAATGGATATGAATTAGGCACAATAATACCCAATTTATACTTACTTCCAAAGATATTTTAACTTTTTTTTTAATTATTCATGTTTTCACTCTTATCTCGCCTCTAATTCGGTCTAATAGGTATGTTTTTTTGTTTCAAATGTTATTACTTTGCTTCGATAATCTTCAACCATGATCCAACGAGTTCAAACCCTCTACCTATTAGGCGCCGTCCTTTTAAACCTCTTGCTGTTCTACATTCCGGTCTACCAATTTGTTCCGAATACGGTTATAGAAAATGTTACTGCTACCAGAAATTATAGTCTTTCTGAAAATGCATTATTGACAATTCTTAATATCGGTGTAGGAGTGTTAGCATTCCTTGCCATCTTTTTATTTAAAAACAGAAACTTGCAAATTCGGCTGACAAATTTGTGCTTACTACTTACTTCTGTTCTGACCGGATTACTTTTTTTCGTAGCCGACACTCTTTCAGGTGGAATGGATATGCGGGTGAAATATATTTTTGGCAGCTATCTTCCAATGATTGAATTGATTGTTTTGTTTATTGCTGTTCGATATATTAAGCGAGATGAGAATTTGATTCGTTCGGCTGAAAGGTTGCGGTAGTTGGGTTGCTATTAGCTATTAGCGATGAGCGATCAGTAATCATGCACGTACGGCTTTGGTGGGGAGTTTTTTTATCACAGAGCAAAAAGTGATAAAAGAGAGTACAAAGATGGGGATTCAGATTTCTGTTTTGTCTTAATACCTAATACTTAATACAGTTACAGACGACTTACAGTTCGGAGTCAATGGCCGAGCGCGTGCCTAGTTCTATTGCTTCGAGGTTTTCAATTTTTCCGGACTTAATTTCAAAGCGAAGGAGTGTTCGTAGTTTATGAAAACCATGTTTGCCTGCGGCACCGGGATTCATGTGGAGCAGATTGTTTTTTTTATCGGGCATCACTTTTAGAATATGTGAATGGCCGCTAATAAAAAGTCCGGGTTTATAAAGTTCGATAACCTTTTTGGTTTCGGGAAAATAATTGCCGGGATAGCCACCAATATGAGTGATTAAGACAGTCAGTCCTTCTACAGTGAAGTGTTGATTTAGCGGATGAAGTTGTCGAATTGATGTTCCGTCAATATTTCCAAATACTCCTCTGAGTGTGCGGAATTCGGATAGTAGATTAGATACTTCTACATCGCCAAAATCTCCTGCATGCCAAATTTCATCGCAGGATTTAAAAAGATCAAAGATGCGTGGGTCCAGATAACTGTGTGTGTCACTTAGCAATCCAATCTTAATCATCGTTAAATGCTTTCGATTTCTGTATTCTGCATCCAGCCGATCGTGCCATTTGCTATGCGAATTTTTTTCCAATCATTTAACTCTTCCAGTATATCTACTTTTGTTCCTTCGTGTAATATGAATAAATCATTTCCTTTTATGTCAGGTGCACTTTTTACATATACAGAAGGGGACATAACAACTCCCTGTGTTTCTTCGAAATTTACATTGTAACTTTTCTCTGCCATTATATAAAAGAAAATTGCCAATCCGGTGAATGAAATTATCAAGAGAAATCCTTTTTTTTTCAATCTACTGGAATTGCCTAGAATATAGAGAACTGCAGATGCTGCCAATAGCCATATTCCAAGAATAAATATTGTACTCCACCAATTTGCCGGAAGGGCAGTAGAAAGAGAACTTAACCACTCCTTGTAAAAAATCTGAGGGACGGTTTCAATTTTATCAGCGACTTTTAATGAGGCTATTTTTAAGTTGAAGTCAATGTCTTCGTCTTCCGGTGCTATTTTTTTTGCTCGTTCATAATTGAGTATTGCTTTTGAAATGTTGCCGGATTTAAACCATGAGTTTCCCAGATTGTAATAGACTTCCGCTGATATTCGATTCAGCTTAACAAGTTGTTCATAATTTTGAATAGCAGTTCCATAATCTTGTTTTTGATAGGCAATATTTGCTTTGTGATAAATGTCGAGTGCGAGATCATTGGCAGCATGTGCCTGAAGGATCAAACAAGTAAAAACAAAAATCAAGAAGTGTCTTATTTTCATGGTTCTGTTTTTATCGAATGGAGTTTTCAAGTTTTGAAATAATATCAATTCCTTTTTTATACAATTCATCGTTGCTATCTGCTGCACTTCCTGAAAAGCGCGCAAATTCACAGCTGTCAATCGTATCTATGAATTGTTGAATTATTGGCTCCGGAACATTTTGAGTTAGTAGTCCGGCAGAAACATTTTCTTTTGAAAGTTCGGAAACAGGAATTCTCAACTTGTCACTTATAAATCCCCATAACGCTTTAAACATTTCATCCAGAAATTCACTTTTCTTATTGGTTGCCAGATATTGTTTGGCAGCACTTAATCGTTTCATGGCAACTTTATTCGCTCGCTTACTTTTTATCAATCCTATATTAGTGTCTTCTTCTTGCCGGCGGCGACGAACCAGGATTAATCCGAACAAAAAGAGGAATGGAATTCCAACTGCCGTATAAAAAGTTAGAGAGCCATAAATCGGTGAAACAGGTCCGTTGAAATTCGGGTCTTTTGTTTTAATATAACGAATATCCTTTCCTAGCAATTGGACGTCTGATTGATTTACACCATTCACAATTGTTGCAGCCGATTCATTACCTCTTTCTACTGTTAATGTGAGATCTGATGTGTTTAACACTTCGTATTTTTTCTTCTCCAGGTCGAAGAAGGAGAATGGAGTGATGGGAATCCTGAATGTTCCTGAGTGACGTGGGATGATCAGGTATTCAAATGTTTTACTTCCCGTAACACCTGCAGCTGTGGCATTGACTGATACGTTTTCTTTCGGATCGTAGGTTTCGAAGTCAGGGGGAAATTGAATTTTTGGAGCTTCGATTAACTTTAAATTTCCCTTTCCTGAAATACGGATTTTTAAAGTAACAGGTTCATTTGATTTCGTCACTTTTTTATCTATGCTGACATCATAACCAAATTTTCCAACAGCTCCGCTAAAATCCGTAGGTGCTCCGGCTGGTAAGTCGCGAACAGTAAGTCGGATAGGATCACTCTTTATTTTCAGTTTTATGTCCTGGACATTGTTGTTGAAAAAAGGATTGTTGAAAAAAGGATCGTTTGCAAAAGGATCGTTCGGGTCGGTACTTTTTTGCCTTTTGCTTTGAACTCTTGCAACTACTTCTCCTTCCATTGGATCTACGCTAAGATTTCCGGACCGTTGTGGAAAAAGAATTACTTTTTTTATTTCTGCGGCTTTGTAATTCACTCCATCGTAATTTTCATTTTTAAAATCGAGTTGTTGCGGCAGTTGAATATCCTGACTCCAAAAACCACTCAGTGATGGGATCTTGTTGATGGAGTAGTTGAGCAAGGTTACTTTTGTGTATAATTTATAGGTTACATATATTCCTTCACCGAGATAGGGAGAAGTTTTATCTACATGTGCAACGATAAATACATTTTTCCCTTCATACGTTTTGTCATTGTCAGTATTTCCCTGATTTGATCCGCTTTTTTGTTGAGGCGGTGCTCCTTTAGTGACAACAACTGTAATGGGATTTGAAACTAATTTATTAGCACCGGCATAAATTTCTGCACTACCAATTTTAAATGTTCCTTCCTTGACTGCTTGTAAAATATAGGTTAAAGAAAGTGTTTGCGATACTGA
Source organism: Bacteroidota bacterium (assembly GCA_043721935.1). Lineage (GTDB taxonomy): Bacteria > Bacteroidota > Bacteroidia > AKYH767-A > 2013-40CM-41-45 > JADKIH01. Next base: position 5,387 of record JAYSPU010000173.1, read on the forward strand.
GCCATTGATGACTTGCATCTGTGTGCTTTGACTTGGTCCCATCAATACATTGAAATCCTGGAATTGCGGAGCACGGAAATTTCTTCCGTTAGCATTCAATGTAAAAGTTACCTGAAGTTGATCTCCCACACCAACACTCTGCGGATTCACGGTCGCAGTGAATTTTTCATCTTGTGCATATGTGCTTTCTGTCAAGCCAATCAGGCAAGCGAGAAAAAAGAGAATAGTTTTTAAATAATTCATTGCGTTGATGTCCTTCTGATTACCATTGCTTATCAATCGTGATACGGGTAGCTTGTTTTTGCGTTAGTTTTTTTTGCGTTTTCTTTTCATCGTTATTCAAGGCTTGGAGAATTTTTTCCGCATCTTCTTTTGAAATTCTGTCCTTATTTTGTTTGGCCTGATTCTCTTTGTTTTGTTTTTCTTCTTTGTTTTGTTCCTGGCTTTTTTGTTGATCTTCTTTCTGATCCTTTTTTTGATCCTTGTTCTGATCTTTACTTTGTTTTTTTTTATCTTGATCTTTTTGATTTTTGTTTTGATCGTTAGATTTTTGTTGTTGTTTTTGTTGTTGCAACATAGATTGTGCGTAAGCCAGATTGTAACGCGTATCGTTGTCTTTCGGATTTAACTTCAATGCATTTTTAAAGGCGTTGATGCTTTCTTCGTACTTTTGTTGTTTAAGATAGGTGTTTCCAAGGTTGTGATAATTCAGTGCTTTTTCTTTGTCAGAAAGTGATGGTAGACTATTGACAGTTTCATATTGTTTAGTGGCTTCTTCGTATTTTCCTTGTTTGTAATAAGCGTTGCCAAGATTGTAGTTTCCCTGAACAGTCGTCTTCTTTTTCTCTATCGACTTTTTATAGTCTACTTCCGCTTCCGGATATTTTTTCTCCTTGTAAGCTTTGTTTCCGTCAGTAATGAGCTTATTAGTGTTTTGAGCATAAACACGGCCACTGATTATAAAAATCAGGTATAAAAGGAGGTACTTGGCGATCGTGTTTTTCATTTGTTCAATATAATCGTTATTTAAAAAAGCTGTTCAGTTTTTAACATGTCTTAACTTTTTTTCGCATCAAATAAATTTAATTTTTCAATCGCTTTGCTCTTTTTAGTCGTAATGGAAAATTCTATCAGTAACAACAATAACCCGGCTGCCAGGAAATACTGAAAGCGATCTTCGTAGTCTGTAAACTGTTTTGATCCAAAAGATTTTTTTTGCATTTTATTAATCTGACTCAAAATGGTATTTAATCCGTCATCATTATTTGAAGCTTGTACAAATACTCCTTTTCCCTCAACAGCAATTTGTTCTAATGTCAATGTTTCCAGTTTTGTTAGAATGGTTTTACCTTCGCTGTCTTTTTGAAAATCAACCTGTGTTCCATTTCTGTAAACGGGAATAGGTGCTCCATTAGGTGTACCCATTCCAATTGTGTGAATAATTATTCCTTCTTCATTCGCTTTCTTGGCTGCTTTTATAGCATCTTCTTCGTGGTCTTCACCATCGGTAATGATAACAAGACTTTTATGTTTATTGTCTGTTCCTACAAATGATTGTCCGGCTAAATCAATAGCGCAACCAATGCATGTGCCTTGTGTCGGAATAATATCGGTATCGATAGAAGTGAGGAATAACTTAGCAGCTGCGTAGTCTGATGTGATGGGAAGTTGAACATACGCTTGTCCGGCAAAAACGATCATGCCAATTCTGTCGTTCTCTAACTTGTCTATAAGACGGCTAATGGCTTGTTTGGAACGTTCCAATCGATTGGGACGAATGTCTTCCGCTTTCATGCTATTGGAAACATCGAGCGCAATGATGATGTCTACGCCTTCTCGTTTAATTTCTTCCAGGCGTGTGCCTATTTGCGGATTAGCACAGGCTAAAATGATAAATACAATTCCGGCGAGATTCAGAATTAGTTTAGTGACGGGTTTACTTCTTGATCTTCCCGGTGTTAATCTGTTAATCAATTCCGGGTCACCTAGTTTTTTTCTGGCAATTCTTTTTGCGTTTTGCATGACAAGAAATGTCACCACCAAAATTGGCAGAATTATCAACGCATATAAATATTCCGGATGTGCAAATCGAAACATCAGGGAAGGGTTTTTAGTATAGTTTGACGAAGAAGTAATTCACACACCAGCAGCAATAATGCAAGGAGTGCCCAAGGATAAAATTCCTCCGTATGATGGTGAAATTCCATCACTTCAATTTTTGTTTTCTCTAGCTTATCAATCGAATTGTAAATTTCTTTTAGTTTGGCTGTGTTTGTTGCACGAAAGTATTTACCGTCTGTTTCATTTGCAATTTTTCTTAGGACATCTTCATCAATTTGCACTTCCATATTTTGGTACTGAATTCCAAAAGGCGTTTTGAATGGATATGGAGCCATGCCACGTGTTCCGACTCCTATAGTATAAACACGGATGCCAAATGTTTTTGCAATTTCTCCTGCAGTTTCCGGGGCAATTGCTCCGACATTATTGACTCCGTCAGTTAATAAAATTATTACTTTGCTTTTTGCTTTGCTGTTACGGATTCGGTTTACGGCAGTCGCTAGTCCTTCACCGATTGCTGTTCCGTCTGCCAACATTCCCGATTGAATTCCGGTAAATAAATTTTTTAATACAGCGTGATCTGTTGTTAATGGACATTGCGTAAAACTTTCTCCTCCGAAAATGACCAATCCAATCCTGTCATTGGGCCGACTATCGATAAAATCTTCTACTACACGTTTTGCTGCTTCTATTCTGTTTGGTTTTAAATCTTCTGCTAACATACTGGATGAAATATCCAATGTAATGATGATATCTATTCCTTCTGTCGTTATATTTTGTCCGCTCGATTTGGATTGAGGTCGTGCTAACGCAATAATTGCAGCGCTAAAAGCAAGAAGCTTCAGAATAAAAGGAAGGATGTGTAATCGTTGGCGAAGTGTTGGTTGAATTCCTTCAAAATTCCGGAATGAACTGAATTTTATTGGTGTTGTTTTTTTCTTTAAATAAAAAAAGTGCAACGCAATCAACACCGGAATTAACAGGAACAACCAAAAGAACCGAGGCTCAGCGAATGTGATATTATTCATCATGATGCGACCTCCTTTGCTGAGAAATCTTCTTGTATCACTGATCTGGTATTATTTACAAATAACACTGCGTCCTGCATCGATTGTTCATTTTCATGTGGAAGTGGATGTACTTTTGCAAATTTGACCATGTCGGCCAAAAGTAAAAGGTTTTGTAAACGAATTTTATCTTCTTCTTTTAGAATATTCGTGCGGAATGCTTGAAGCGTTTCATCAGTGGTGTATTCCATTGCCGGAATTTGAAAACGAGTTTCAATATAAGCTCTTAAAATATCTGCAACGGCAATGTGATACTGCTTGTAAAATCCTTGTTGCCATAGTTTTTCATTCTCTGTTTCATGTAATTTTTCTAATGCAATTTCATGAGCTGGACGGGTAGGAGCAACGATGGTTTTTTCTTCCTGCTTAGGCCGGGCTTTTATTTTACGATAAATGAAATAGGCAATGGCACTTAACAGGATGATTCCAATTGCATAAGGAATATATACTTCCCATGGAAATGGAACATCCATCGTTGATTTAATATCGCGTATTTCTTTGGTGGTGTCGACAGGAATTGTGGTAACGCCCATTAACATCGCCTCTGTTGAAGCACTGTCTGAACGTTTGCCATTGTTCAGAAGAAAATGAAACGGTGGAATGACAAAGAATCCTGTATCAAATGATGTCAAGGTCAACCGTTGCTTTAAGGAAAGTATCGAGGCTTTACTGTCGGTTAATGTATCAATTGTTCCGCGACTGATCAGTTCGAAGTGATTAAACGTATCCGGTAAAATTGGGAATGAAATCCGTGAACCTTTTGGACCCACTGCAGTGAAATCAAGATGGAACTGTTCGCCAATCCGGATGTGATTGGTATCTGTTTTTGCTTCCACCGTCAATGCGTTCTCTCCGTAGACACCGGTAGTAGTGAACAGTAGCAACAGCAGGACTGCCTGATAAAATGAAAATGACTTAAATAGTAACCGATTCATTATTTTTTACTGCCTCTCTTTTTGAATAAAAACATTAAAGGTTGAATATAGGACTGATCTGTTCTGATCTTCGCTGTATCTACACCGCTTTTTGCAAATGAGTCTTTAATGTATCGTTCTTGCTTTTCTCTGTTTTGTTTAAATTCCGTTCTAACTTTTTTATTTGAAGTGTCGATGATTCGTACTTCTCCGGTTTCTGCATCTGAAAATTCAATCATTCCGGCGTCAGGCAAGGTAATTTCTCTTTCATCATAGACTTGCAGCGCTACGAGGTCGTGTTTTTTATTTGCCAAACGCAATGCTTCCATGTATTCGTCGTCCATAAAATCGGAGATTAAAAAACAAATGGAGCGTTTCTTAATGACATTGGTTAGATAACGCAATGCTTCTGAAATATTGGTTTTGTGTTGTGTTGGAGTGAATTCGATTAATTCACGTATGATGCGAAGAATATGTGTCTTTCCTTTTTTTGGAGGAATGAATTTTTCAATTTTATCACTAAAGAAAATCAAGCCAATTTTATCATTGTTCTGTATAGCTGAAAATGAAAGGACGGCACATAATTCCGTCACTAGTTCTTTTTTCAATTGAGTGTGTGTGCCAAATTCTCCGGATCCGCTTACGTCAACCAGTAATACGACTGTAAGTTCACGTTCTTCTTCAAACACCTTTACGTATGGATGTCCAAAACGCGCTGTTACATTCCAGTCGATGGCTCTTATGTCATCGCCGGGAGTATATTCACGCACTTCACTAAAGGCCATTCCGCGGCCTTTGAAAGCGCTGTGGTATTCTCCGGAAAAAATATGAGAAGAGAGGCCGCGTGTTTTAATTTCAATCTTGCGGACTTTCTTTAAAAGCTCTTTGGTTTCCATTTAATATTCTTCAATTGATTCGAACTGTTTCATTCTACTACGGAACTTCTACTGTATTCAGAATTTCATTCACCAGTGTTTCGCTGGTTACATTTTCAGCTTCTGCCTCATAGGTAATTCCAATTCTATGGCGCATAACGTCATGACATATTGCTCGTACATCTTCCGGAATTACATATCCTCTGCGTTTAATGAAGGCGTAAGCTTTTGCAGCCATGGCCAGGTTGATACTTGCACGAGGCGATCCACCGTAACTGATCAATTGTTCGATTCGGCCAAGATTGTATTGTTTTGGAAAACGACTGGCGAAAACAATGTCCACGATATACTTTTCTATTTTCTCGTCCATGTACACTTCTTTAACCATTGATCTTGCTCGCATAATATCTTCTGTAGATATTACAGGATTTACCTTTGGAAATTCTGCTCCTATATTTTGACGAATAATTAATTTTTCTTCTTCTTTTGTTGGATAGCCAATAACAACTTTCAACATAAAGCGGTCAATTTGCGCTTCAGGAAGTGGATACGTTCCTTCTTGTTCAATCGGATTTTGTGTAGCGAGTACTAAAAAAGGTTCTTGTAATTTAAAAGTCGTATCGCCAATCGTTACTTGTTTTTCCTGCATGGCTTCCAGCAATGCACTTTGAACTTTTGCCGGAGCACGATTGATTTCATCGGCAAGAATAAAGTTTGCGAAAATTGGTCCCTTACGAACTGTAAACGATTCTTGTTTCTGATTGTAAATCATTGTACCGATTAAATCGGCAGGAAGTAAATCAGGTGTAAACTGAATCCGACTGTATTTTGCATGGATAGCAGAAGCCAGTGATTTTATCGCCAGCGTTTTTGCCAGACCGGGAACACCTTCGAGTAGAATGTGACCATTTGCTAAAAGTCCGATCAGTAATCGTTCAGTCATGTATTTCTGACCGATAATAACTTTTCCTAATTCCATACTCAATAAATCAACAAAAGCTGACTCCTGTTGAATACGTTCATTAATTTCTTTGATATCCATTCTTGTTTTATTTGAATTACTAATTCTTTAATTGATCTATAAAAAAATATTTTTTAGTTAACGAGTGCAATTTTATTAAATATCCGATGAATGACGTATGAATCAATTCGTTAAATTTTGTTAAAGCCGCGATTCATTGATATCGATTTTAGTTTACTTTTTTTCATTAAGCCATGCATAGCGTAGAGTAATAAAAAGAGAGCGAGGCCGGGAAATATAACGGCCCACCAGGCTTGATAATTCTCTCTTGATTCAAACATCATTTTTCCCCAGGAAGGAACATCCGGTGCCAATCCTGCACCAACAAAGGAAAGGCTTGTTTCGGCAAGAACAGCGGCTGCAATCCCGTATATCCATACCGTGAGTACCGGTTTCAATGCATTCGGAAATATATGCTTAATCCAAATACGAATGATAGAAGATCCGGAAATTTCTGCAGCCGGAATAAAGTCTTTTGTTTTAATCTGCATCACCTGAATACGTACCATCCTCGCTATTTCTGTCCATGAAGTAAGTCCGATAATTAGGATTAGCATGGTCGTCGAAGCGCCCATAACAGCAGCAATCACCAGGATCAGCAGTAAACGAGGTAGGGAAATAAATATTTCAATGGCACTATTTACCAGGTAATCTATAGGCAAGGTTATTTGTCTGCCTGTTTTTTTGAAACGAATGATTGCCGGCCAACAACATAGTAGTATGAATATCAGAAGGTGAAAGCCGGATTTTATAATCATAACAAATGGCACTTGAATACTTTCCGAAAAAAGTTCGCGAGTAAGAATTCTACTGTAAAACCAGGCAGGAACGATCATCAAGATCATCAGTATGCCTTGACTTAAGAAAATTTTAAAATGAGTGTTGCCGAAATAGCCTGCAAAGGCTCCGGCTATTGTCCCGATAAAAATGGCAATCAACATGGAAAAAAATCCAATGAGCAAAGCTGTTCGAGTACCATACATAATTCCGGCTAAAACATCTTGCCCGAGTTTGTTGGTGCCAAGTAAATGTCTGAACCGCAATGGAAGTTCTGTCATTTTTCCTTCTGATTCGTAAACCTGATGCGATAATGGCGATGCATAATTTCCATTTGCCAGATCAAGTGTATTCGGCGAGTAGGGAATGATAGGAAAGATCAGATGATCCGCTTTCATGTTCTTCCAGTCGATATTATCCTTTCTGATTTTAATGATATGTCCGTTTGTGTCCGGTATTTCCAGATATGGAGAAGATGAAAATGCCGGAAACATTGTATGGCCTGAAATTGAAACATACAGTGGTTGGTCGTTTGATAACAAAGGTGCAAACGTTGCTACAAAGACAAAAATATATAGTATCAGAAGATGGAAATGTTGGATTATTTTTTTCATTTAACAACCTCCCTTGAATAGCGGATTCTCGGATCAGCATAGGCATAAAGCACATCAGCAATCAGGAACCCGGTCATGGTGATAAATCCGATTATAAAAAAAACGGCTATGATTACGGGGTAATCTTTAGATGCAATTGCCTGGTAAATGGTTAATCCCATTCCCGGTATAGAAAAGATTGTTTCGATTATCACTGATCCGCCAATAATTGCCGGGAATGCTTGGGAAAATAAAGTTATCATGGGAAGTAATGCATTCCGATATGCATGTTTTTGAATTACTTGCTTTTCAGGTAATCCTTTTGCTCTTGCAGTTCGAATGAAATCTGTTGTCAAAATACTTTCCAAAGTTTGAGAAAGTGTGGATGATAAAAAAGCAAATGCTCCGTAGGTATAACAAAAGACGGGTAGAATTAGGTAAGGAATTGTGTTAATTGCTTTTGTAAGGCTATTCATTTCAGAACTAAAACCATTCGTTGGTGCAATTCCTGAAGAAGGAAGCCAATTCAACATGTATGGATTTGCAAAACACATAAGCAAAAGCAAGGCTATCCAAAAAGTGGGTAATGAAAAAAGGATATTAAATGTGACTGATGCTTTTCTGGATGTGAAAGAATTTGGTTGCGTTGCCATCTTTATTCCGGCCGGAACACTTATGAGATAGGCGAGTATCAATGATAATAAAGATGGAACCATTGACCAGATGATTCGCGATGAAATCAAGGTGCTAACTTTTTCATTTGTAATAAGTGAATTGCCGAAATCGCCGCGAATTAATCCGCCGAAATTTTTATTCCCAAAAATCCAGCGTTTCCATTGATTGTCTGAATGAAATTCTATCCACGGAATGAATCGTTTCCAACCAAGTGATGATAGCGGTTGAATAGAAAAGTAGAAAACCGGCAGATTCAATCCTGTTTGTTCATTCAAGTGTCTGAGCAGAATGGGATCAATTTGTTCGCTCGAAAATTCATTATCCGCATTGCGAAGCAAATATGCCATTGGATCTCCGGGTGCTATTCGCAATAAGCAAAAGCACAGTATCACTAATAGCATTAAGGAAGGAATAAACAACAACAGTCGCTTGGCCAGGTACTTCCACATGTTTCAAAGATAGTAATCCGAGGTCAGGGTGTGACACCGGTTTCCTGAAGTATTCCCTGTCCGTTTGTCAATAACCGAAACAGATTTACAGCCATCCCCGGTCGTTCTGAAAATAAATTCCGATAGCCAAAACGTTCGTGAATAATGTTTTTTCTCAAACTGCAGTAGAGAAATACGCAGGGCTGATCGTTGTAAATAGCATTCTGCAGTCGGTGACTCAGCTTATTTCTTTTCTCTTCGTCTGGTTCTTTCCGAAGCGAATCAATGAGTGCATCACTTTCAGCATTTCCAAAGCCGGAATAGTTTGAACCGTTGTGAGTCCAGGAAGTAGTGTGCCAGAGTTGCGTATAATCTTCGGGTAAAATGGTACCACTCCAGCTTCCCAGCAATAAATCAAAATCATGTTCTTTTGCACGCGATAAAAACAAGTTCAGATCAACCGGAGTAAGCTTTACATCGATCCCGGATTTTTTTAATTCACTTGCAATTAATACAGCAATATCTTTCCAGTCTGTAGACGTGTTTAAATAAATTAGTTCCGGACTGAAAATTATTTTTTTGCCATTCACGGTCCGATCAAGTATACCATCCTTGTCTTCGTCAGACCAACCGTCATTGGCCAGCATATCCTTGGCATCTCTCGAATTGAATTCAACAGCTTTCAGCGTGCTATCAAATTCAACCTTCAGTGGAGAAACATTTGTGATCATACGTTTACATCCTTTGCTGTATTCTTTAAAAAGTGTTTGAAGAATTGCCTTCAAAGGAACAAGTCTGGCAATTGCCTTCCTAGTTGTATTTGAATTGAAGAATTGATTTCTTGCTTTAGCTTCAGGCTTTTCATTAAACATTAAGTAGGTGTAATTATATGTTGGCATTAATACACCTGAGTAATTTAGTTGTTGACGAACATCGTTGGTGATATTGAAGAAATTCTGCATAGACAGTGCAGTGGATGCATCGATTTCCTGGTTTCGAAAAGCCAGCAGAGCAGCATTGTCATCTTTTATTATTTTGAAAGTGATTTTTTCCGGAAAAGCAGATGAGAATTTATTTATTTGGTTTATCGTTTGTTTTTTTTCTAATCGAATGTATTGACCGTGATTCCATTCTGTTACTTTGTAATTTCCCAGTCCATTTAGAAATTTCGGATCGTGTCCATTAATAGGATCGTTAAAGTGTTCGGCCCATTTCACCAATTCTTTTGGTGGAGAATGATAAAAGGCAGAATCGTCTAATTCGGAGATAGAAAAAGAGTTGAGCACATTGTTAGGATCATGAAATGTCCGCTGAAGAACAGGAAAGGAAGTCATCAGAGAAATGTTCTGAATTCCAATTTCTTTCAAAACCACTTGAAAGGATAGGCCATCATTATCTGTGTAAACATCCTTCACTTGTTTCCAATACGAATAGTTCGAAGGATTGCACGTCAGTAATAATTTATTTGCTTTTATAGTAAAAGAGATATCCTCATTGTTCAGCGTGTCTCCATTGCTCCATAGAAGGTTTGGTTTCAATTTGTACAAATACCGTTTGCCTGAATCTAATGGAAGCGGAAGAGATTCAACCAATGATGGTATGAGCTTTCCTGTCGTTACATCGGTTTTTAGTATGGTGGCTTGGGTATAGAAAAATACTTCTGAGCGGGGAGTAGAATTCCCTCGAATAGGATGTAAGTTGTCCGGTTCGGCATTCACTAATAAAACCAGTGTGTTTTCTTTCGACCAATCAGGCTGAAGTTTAACCGCGTCGTTCAAGTTGATTGTTGCAGAAGATGAAATGAAAAACTTTTTTTGTTCAGATCTATTCGTACATGAAACAGTACAGAATAAGGCAATCAGGAAGAAAGAGAATGATATTTTCATGATAGTCAATTGTACATCCGTTTATGTTATTTAAGATTTACCTTTTTATTAATTTAACTTTTCTGTCTGACTCGAAGATTCAGGATGATCAAAGATAGTATGATAATAATAGGATCTTAAAGCTGATCGCTGCGCAGGATTTGCGTTCAAATAATTTGCTAACAATTTCTTCCGAAATGCATGAATGAATAACCTGTCTGCATCGTCAGTAAAATAGAAATTGTAAAGAGCAAGAAGTTTTTCCTGATTAAAATTCTGATTTGAAGAGTCAAGTGGTAACCTGATAACTGAAGAGTCAAGTAACATATCTATTTCCGATTCCCGAATAGCAAGAATAGAACTGTATTTAATTTTGAAAATAAGATTTGGGGTGTCAACCAATGTCGTTTCATAATTTCTGTAACGACTCATGTCAGAAGGAATTCCAAAAGAGACTTCTGCGGGAATTTGAAAATAGGGATGCATTCCGGATTCATCTATTTTATAAAAAAAGTAATTCTCCCAAACTGATCCGGTACCGGACCCAAAGTCGAATTTGGTGCAAAAGATCAGATCTCCTTCAGATGACTGAAAGGATTGGTATTGAAATCCGTAGCTGTGTGAAGTTACCATGGCGCTGATAACCTTAGTAGGAAATGTAAAGTACAGATTACACGTTTCTTCTGCATTTGGATCCTGAAGCGTATAGGCGCTTACTATGGTTCCATTTTTAGTTGCGCCGATTGGAATAACAAATGGATAAACCGGTTCGTCACCTGTTGGTAAACTATCAAGAGTGAATATTTTTTTAGCAGTATAATGGTCGAGATAATTCTGCTCAGATCCAAGGGCAGCCAGACTCAATTGTTCAGGCTCGAGGAGCGATATTTCTAATGAATAGATAGCATTGAAAAGTGAATCAGGATCTTTTGCAACATGATCCATCCAGGTTTTCATTCTACATTTGTCAAAGGTTTTATAAAACAAGGCAAAGCCGGGTTCTTCTTTTTCTAGCTGATTCAGCGCGTCACTTTCAGGCAAAGTCGCATTTCGTTGACAGGAAATCAATTGAGGTAAACAAAGTATAGATAATGTGCAAATGAATAGGAGTTTAAGTAGTTTTAAGAAAAAGTTGACAAGCAATGTGTTTTTCATCCGGATTGTTTGGAATTTCAATTTTCTGTGTAATGAAATTGAAAGTAGAAACAAAAATATGAATCTCCCGGAATATATACAGTTTGAATTTCTGAATTCACTGAAAAAGGACAAGTTACAAAAGGAACCTATGACTGAGTTCGAATGGATTTGCCTGTTAATACAAGCCTAATTTTCATGTTTAGCTTTTTATTTGTATTAGAAATTTTTGTATCATTCGGGTTGAATTGACCATCGATTTTCTTATGAGCATACGAGAGACACTTTCGAACACCAAAATTCCCACATTTATTGTAATCATAGTTACAAGTGTTGTTTTTTTAGCAACATATTTTGTATTTATTAAGCGCAATCCTGATTCGGCTACTCCAATACTTTCTGAAAAACCATGTTTGGAAAAAATGAACCAGTTGAGATTAAAGAACTATTCGTTTACACATCCGCTCGTTTTGACTGATGTTTCTGAAAGTTCCACATTGGAACCAATTCGTAAGCGTTTAGCTGCTTTGGTTGATGAAGCGAAGAGGAACGGATCAATTATGGAAGCTTCGATCTATTTTCGAAGAATGGATGATGGAATCTGGTTTACTATTAACCCGTCAGTCGAATATAATGCTGACGTGATGATGAAACTCGTTTACCTATTAGTTTATTTGAAAGATTCAGAAAGCAACCCTAGGTTATTAGATGCCCGATTGAATTTCTCACCCGAGGCATTTTCTTCAAATCAAGCCGGTAATAAAACAAATTTGATTTCCGGAAGCACTTATTCTGTTCGTGATTTATTATCAAGGATGATTGAATCGGGTGATGATGGGGCTGAAAATGTATTACGAAAAAATATCAATCGTATGACTTACAATAAAATTTTTAGTGATTTAGAAATACCAATTAAAGAAGAAGATGCTGTCATAAGTATAATGGATATGTCTAAGTTTCTTCGCGTACTTTACAATGGAACTTATATAAGTGCTGACTTGTCGGAGTACGGATTGGATTTATTAACAAAGAATAAATTCGAACAAGGATTGCAACAAGGATTTGATCGTGAAATAAAATTTGCGCATAAGTTTGGAATGGTTCAACGTGGAAAAAATATTGAGTTGCATGAAATGGGAATTGTTTACTTTGAAAATAGTCCATTTCTTTTAGGTGTAATGACAAAGGGTAACTCGATCGATAGCTTGTATTCACTCCTTAAGCAGATAGCGATTATTAGCAAAGAGGAATTTGTACGACTGTCTGAGTGATTTAGATCTGCCAAGTAAGTTATTGCCGATCATATTAAATAAATAAAAATTGTGCGTAATGCTCGGTTTTATTTTCTTTCCTTTTTAAAACATGACTTTAAAGTGAGCATAATTGTTTTTTTTTGGTGCGCTTCCATTGTGTCTGGGTATTTCTTTGGCTTCAAATACACCGGTATCATCAGGCTTAATTGCAGTGATGATTGGTGGGTTAATTGTTTCAGTAATTAGTAAATCCCAATTGAGTGTCAGTGGTCCGGCAGCAGGCTTAACGGCTGTATGTGCAACTGCTATTGCAACTTTAGGTTCCATCGGATTATTTTTTCTGTCAATTGCAATGGCGGGATTGCTCTTTTGTAGAGTGTACAGTTTGAAAAGTTTACTGTTTACAGTAACTGTTTACAGTGAACAGAAAATGGAACTTACAGGCTAACTACATTTTTGGTGATAAAAAAACGTTCACTCCTATGAAAAGTTTACTGTTTACAGTAACTGTTTACAGTGCACAGAAAATTGAACTTACCAGCCTACTACTTTTTTGGTGATAAAGAAAACGTTCACTCCTATGAAAAGTTTACTGTGAACAGTAACTGTTTACAGTGCACAGAAAATGGATCTTACCAGCCTACTACTTTTTTGGTGATAAAGAAAACGTTCACTCCTATGAAAAGTTTACAGTGAACAGTAACTGTTTACAGTGCACAGAAAATGGAACTTACTAGCCTACTACTTTTTTGCGATAAAGAAAACGTTCACTCCTATGAAAAGTTTACTGTTTACAGTAACTGTTTACAGTGCACAGAAAATGGAACTTACTAGCCTACTACTTTTTTGGCGATAAAGA
>JAYSPU010000174.1:0-6872 GCA_043721935.1 Bacteroidota bacterium
GAGCGATACAAATTTGTTCCTCCGATAAAAACTACTGACGGATTTGACGGAAATACTTTTACAATTAAATCATAACCACCCTGACAATTAAAATTCCCAAACTGAGTCGCACCGTATGGAATATTTGGTGAAAGGTCCGTCCATGTACCTCCAGCTCCGGTACCATTTCCTGAAATATAATTGTATCTCCAAAAGCTGATCCACTCCGGATCACCTTTATAATTCGTTGTTCTTTTTCCTACACCCGGTGTTTCGCCTAGAAAATATACTTCATTTTCATTCACAGGATTAATTCCAATCACAACTCTGTTAATCGTATCTGTATTCCAGCCCGGCGGTGAAATATCTACCCATGCATTAACGGCATCTTTCCGCCAGATTCCTTTTTGCGGACCATCACTGCTGAGTGTAGCATAAACGGCACCGGTAGATGTAACGTCAACATCGGTATAATATGAAAACAAAGATCCGCTTGCATTTCCTTTTTGCAATGTCCATGTACTACCACCATTCAAACTTCTGAAAATTGCGCCATACGTTGCCGCATAAACAACATTGTTAACAGCATCTGAAGGATCGGTAACGACCTTCCATGTTATGTCCCATACATTGTCAAAAGATGCAGCAGTATTAGAAGCAGTCGATGCCACTGAATTCCAGGTAATGCCACCGTCTACTGATTTATACAATCCATTTCCTAAATAATATGCACGACCACCACTGGCAGAAGAACCGACTGCTTCACCGGTTGAGTAATACCAATTATTGGTTTTACCCGGACGAGTATCCTGAGCCAGCCATGTGATCGATTGAGTTCCTGACAATGAAGAAACCCGTGTCCAGTTCACTCCACCATTTACAGATCGCCACAAACCACCGTTTGCAGACCCGGCAATCACTACGTTTTCATCCGAAACATCAATTGCCATTGCACGTGTTCTGCCACCTAAATTAATCGGGCCTCTGAATGTAAACGCTGTGCTGAATCTTGAAGAAGCATTAACCGGAGAATAGCTTGGTAAAGTAGCAGCAAAGGCTAACTCTTTTTCTCTCATACCGGAAGGAATTTTTCCTGTAGCAGGATCCTTCAATCGATTGAATTCCCATTCAGCACGGCCAAATTGCTCTTCTGCTTCATTATCGGATTCGTGTTTTACCGATTCTTTTTCAGGCAAAATAAATGAGAAGGCTATTACAGATAATGCAATAGAAACCGCGAAGTAAATTTTTTTCATAAGTGCAGGAGTGTTGAATGACTTGGAGCTTATATATAGGAAATAAATTTACACTTTTATTCTTAATCTGAATAAAAAATCCAAACCATCTCCATTCAGTACCTTGAATTTATAAATGACCGATGAGACTGAATAATATTGACTATTAACTTGCAAAGATTTTAAGTCATATCGAACTGTATAATATCGAAGTCCGAGGCCAAATGTAACTTTTTCAGCCTTCAACCATTCATATTCCAGACTTAGAAATCCGCCAACAGCAGTATTGTATTTAAAAATATCGTGTTCACCTGCTGTCAATTTACTTCCATCAATATCCATTTTCCCTCCTAAAAAAAAGCCAACTCCTGCAGCAGGATTGATAGCATTTCCATTTTTCAATTTCAAAATAAGTTTCACTTGCGGATCGATAATAAAACGATGGAAACTTGCAGATGCATTTTTTACTGTTCTGGAAAGGCTGCTAAAAGAATACGTAATACCGGCGGAATATTCAATCGAAGGCATTCGGTAAAGTAATCGAAGTCCGACGTTGACTCCACCGCCAGGACTCAGATAGAGAGTCTCATTGTTAGAAGCACTGAAGATGGGTAATTGATAAAATCCAAAACCAACATCAAATGGAATTTCCAAATAAGTTTTATTAATCTGAATTCTTTTAGTCGACGTGATAGCAGTCTGAGAGAAAGAATTAAAACAATTTAATACAAATCCAATTATTAGCAGGTATCTATTTCTCACTTTATTGTAAGTATTGAAAATGAACGATGTAGACAATAAAGGCATGTCCGGATTAAATTACAAAGAATTTAATTCATCGAAATATACAAAACAAAATGAGCTTTTAGTCTCTTAAAAAAAAGAACAGGCATAAAAAGAAAATGGAATTGTTTTTTTTACTGATTGGCCGATCATTGTTTAAAGGAATAGCTACGGTTTACAGTCGCTGTAAGAGATTTATTTTTACTTGCATATATTTCCCATAACTTTTGAATTGGAACCTTTTTTCGGTTACGCTTTAACTCTTTTCCATCACGGGTCCATAGCAATGGATAACAACTTACAGCCTGATCAGGGCTCATAGACTTTACTTCAGACTCCCAATCTTTCCATTTAAAATCGCTATAGAAACTTCGAATATCATCCGACATACAAAAAACCAGAAATTGATCATACGACATTCGCAAACATTCCCATCGTAAACTATTCGGGCCGAAATAAAATACTTTGTTCAGATTAATTTCATCGAGTCCACCTGCGTTAATAGCAAAGAGGCCACCTATAGCATCATCCCCAATCAATACAAACGTTGGGAAATCACCTGCATTTACTTTAGCTTTTCCTTTATTCCACTGTGGAATACTACGATTCATTTCTGCACAACCTGAACCAAGGAGACGAACGAAACCATGATCAATCAGAATTCCACCACAATTATGTATTACACTTCCCAATACACTAAAGGTTGTAATCTGACTTTGCAGTATGGCACTGTCAGCACGTTGCGGGTTTTTAGGAAGCACTTCAATAGAAGTTTTAGAAACTGATATCCATTTAGATATTGTTTCCCATTTGGTATTTTCAGGATCGACGAGTTCCTTCAACCCTTTTTTTGTTTGTCCAAAAACAGAAATTGAAAGACAAAACAGTACGATGAATCCTATTTGCTTCATGATTTCATAGCTATAATAAAAATATTTTTAAAACATGGTGTCTCGATTCGACCCTTACTCTTCAACCATTTAATTTCTAAACAAGATTTTAATAAATCAACTATAAGCAGGACAACGAACCACCTTTCCTCCTCTTTTTCTATGCATGAATTCAATGCTCTTAATTTTTATTCCAAAATAAACATCAACACCTGTAATGTCATTGCTACCATAGAATGTTCCCAACTTATCTGTTCCTGCAAACAGAAAATGATAACGCAATGCCAAACCTAATCTGTGTCTGTAATAATCATAAAAACTATATGGCATGGAGACCTCAAAATATGGCGTCTCATAACGGATCGAAGCTGAAATACTATTAGCACGTTGCACATGAGCCATTGGCAATGGTAATCGCTGGATTGCTGTTACATTTACATACCATCTTGGATGAATGCACCGATCAAATTGCACACTGGCTGCAGCAGGCAATGCCATCATAAATTTGCTTTTGGGAGCACTTACTGAACTTGCAGTTAACATAGAGTCAATGCCTTCCATTCCATTTGAAAATGATGCAATGTTATCTGCATTTAATCCATTTGAATTGAATGAATAACTTTTTGCTGTATTAGTAAAGCGAATAAAACCAATATCGATCAAACTAAATCCCAAACGATAATTATATCGTTTTGTAGGAACAGGTCTGCCATTCGAAAATTGTTGAACAAAAGGATTCGAAACGTATGCAACACCAATGTCTGTTCCGAAGCCACCGATACGCATGTGAATTAAATCCTCCGGTTTTGTAAATACTCCATAGCCCGCAGTTCCTTTTACATTGGTTAACGTCAACATTGTATCATTGATAACGCTCAACCGACCACTGTTTAGTTTTACACTGATGCCCTGAATACCGGTTAAATATTTTCCACTGATACCGATCATCCATTTTTTAGAATCACTTTTCGTTAATTGCTTTCCAACACTTAAGGAGGTTTCAATCCATGATAAACCTGCTAAAGTAGCTCCGCTTAAATTCGCCGACTTTCCTTGAATTGGGACATACGTCATTCCATCGTATATTACTTTTGCAAGCACAGGATCAATATGGCGAACGCTAAGATCAGTTCGAAGAGATGTACTAAATGCAAAACCCCAATTTTGAACCTTCAAAATGAAAGAAGGCGCTTTAACCATCACATGAGCAGAAGCTTGTTTATTTCCGGGAGTATAATAGTCTACCAATCCACCATGAGGCAATGCAGTACCAGCCTCATTGGATCCCTTCAAATGTCTTTTAGGAAAACCTATGTAACTATTCTCTGCTTGTACGTTCACCGTCACCAATCCTAATTCCCAGCGTGATGGCATCAGTAACATTGAAGTCGGGTTCAGACTCATACCGGCATTTCCAGCATAATTACTGCTGGCAATTCCGAGCATATTCTGACCTTTTGTTATTGTACCGGCGAGTACAATAAGAATGAGTGTAAAAATTAATTTCATTTGGTTGGTGCTATACCCCAATGAACAAAAATTGAAAAGTTAATTTAGCCGATTCCCATCAGAATCTTACAAATTGGAAAAATGATGTGGAATAAAACAAAAAATAAACACTAATCTTACTATTTAAAGCAGAAATGACCTGACATATATATTCAATAAACAATAATCAAATGGAACTTACCGTTTGAACGCTATCGTCCGACCTTTACCTTTTCAACTTAAATAAAAAAAATCATTATGAACAAGACGAAATGCTATTTGCTAAGTTTCCTTTTAACAGGAATCGGAATCAATGCCAGTGCATCCGATTTTTTCAAACAACAATCTTCCGGATTATTTAGCCTCGGTACACGAAATACAGTCAGCGTCTTCAACGATTCACATCACGGAAGTCCGGGAATTGGTATTGGCGGACAATTCCGCTTTCAAGTGAACGATCGATTAAATACAGAGTGGTATGCAGACTGGATTACTTCATCTGTTGGAAAATACATTTCTCGTAACGACTATCACATTGGCTGGTCTGTTATGTTTTATCCGGGAAAACAATTGTATTTTGAAAATCCATTACAGCCATACATTATTATCGGACACTGTTTTGACCGATCTGTTTTATTTGAAAAAAATAATACTGCAAACTCGGAAGACCGATTGAGTATGGCAACTCAGGCCGGACTTGGTTGCCATTTAAATATTACAAAAGAACTTGACATTTCATTATCTACCCAATACATGTTACATTTTGGAAAAGAACTAGTGTATTCAGATACAGAAGGAATTGTAAAATTTAATCCTGAAGACTACTCCGTTCAGTCAGGTCACTTACTAATAACACTGAGTGCCAATTATAAATTCGGAAAACTCTGGAAGTCGTAGAAATCCCTTATTATTTTAGTGTTTGACCGATCAAATAACAATTATTCTTAAAATTGGTTATCCCGCTTTGTGGAAGATTAAAAATCTGATACTTTTACTTCCTTCTAATTTATCAAGATGAACAAACGCTTAGTCGTCCTATTCCTGCTCCTTACCAGCAACCAATGTATTAGTCAGGTAACATCCAATCTGATTATTTTTAGTGAAGATGACAAACAATTTACGTTAAGAATAAACGGAATAGAATCCAGTTCCATTCCCAAAAGCAATGTTCGTGTAGATGGTATTCAAGGTGCAACATACCGGATACGAATGGCCTTCGCTGACACAAGTCTTGGTGCATTGAATGAGACGATAACTATAAAATCAGGGTACGAAAACACGTATGCAATCCGTCTTAAAAAAGTCAGCGCATTTGAAAAGAAGATGAAGAAGATTGGAAACAATGTCGCATGGAATTTTGACATGAAAGACTCAGCTCAGATGGCCGAGAGACGAGCAGAAATCGAAAATCAAAATTCAAGATTTGTAATTGTCATTCAATCGAGCGTGGCGCTCACTTCTGCAGAAAAATATTCAACAGGAAGCACGGTAATTCAAAGTGAAAAATCAACTTCAACCGGATTTAATAAAACGAATGAAGGTAGTCAACCTACTGTGAATGCTGCTGAAACAAAAACCACAAATACTACTACAACAACCAAATCACCCAACGTTTCACTGAATATAAATATTGGCGGAAATGGAAGTCGGTCTGATGACAACTTTACCGAAGAAACGACTGACGTACGTTCATCTTCTTCAAATCCCGGTTATGTACCCGGTTATAAAGGACCATACGGATGCTCAATGCCAATGGCTAATTCAGAATTTCAATCAGCAAAGTACTCTATCCAATCAAAAGATTTTGAACAAACAAAACTTACTATATCCAAACAAGTATTTGATCACAACTGTCTTCTTTCTTCTCAAGTGAAAGAAATTATATTGCTGTTTACTTTCGAAAAAACAAAATTAGATTTTGCAAAATATGCTTATTGCAGGACCTACGATATTGGAAATTATTACAAGGTGAATGATGCATTTCAATTTGAATCAAGTGTAGATGAACTAAACAGATTCATTGAATCAAAATAAAAGAAAAAAAACCGTGATTCATAATCACGGTTTTTTTTATGACTACTTTTTCAGTAAGTCACGTATTTCAGTGAGTAACGTTTCTTGTTTAGAAGGTGGAGCCGGTGCAGCAGGAGCAGGTGCTTTTTCGTTCCGCTTCTTCATAGCATTAATAGGCTTCACAACAAAGACAAAAATCGCCAAGGCAATAATTATAAAATTGATAGCCGCTTGAATAAAAGCTCCATAATGCAACGATACATTTTCCGCTGCAGTTGCACCATGTTTAATTATAAATTCAAGGTTTTTAAAATCTACGCCGCCAATTAACACGCCAATAGGAGGCATTAAAAGATCGTTGACCAGAGAGTCTACAATTTTACCAAATGCACCGCCGATGACAACACCGACAGCCAAATCGATTACATTTCCCTTGGAAATGAATTCTTTAAATTCAGATGTGAAAGACATAGATTGGGAGTTT
>JAYSPU010000175.1:0-4733 GCA_043721935.1 Bacteroidota bacterium
CAATCCCTCACTTTCTACCTGCGGATTTTCAATCCGCAGTTGATAGCTTATGATTTTCCAATTATAACAAGAAGGCTATAAGTACTAACTAACCTAGCAAATAAAAATTTAATCAATCATATTGCACTTTAAAAAATCCCGGTTTACCGACTGTCATAACCTGAAGCGTAATACAATCCTCTGTTCGTAAGAAACCTTACAAACTTTGAAGTGCGGATTGAAAATCCGCAGGTGAAAAAAAGACGGATTGCAAATCCGTCATAGCGGGGGCCGTCGCCGATACTCAATCCGAAAATATCTTTACAGAATTCTTGTATCCGCTCTGCAGGCAACATCTGATACACATTCAAATAAGTAAGCAACGATTTTAAGCGCTTTCCATATTGTACTCGCCCGTTAAATTCGCAAACACCTTTATGTTCTTTTCCGCAACTGCATTTTTTTACTTCAATCAGATAATCCACCACCTTGATTAATATTTCGGCGATGTCAATTACCTGCCGCTTTTCTTCACGTAAGGGTTGAACGAATTGTAAATCTTTTCCGTACTTACACTTGGTTTGCTTTACCTTACAACTAATCGTTACATCTGCCTTCGCAAATGCACTTAGTCCACTGCCATGGTGACCGGGTTGACCTCCTTGCTTACGATTGCTTTTCTCTCGATTATTTTTAACTACTTTTTTCAATCCATCACTTGATGGAGGTTTGGAGCTGTTGTTGCTATTCTTGTGCTTTTCGAACTCTAATTCATCAATGCGTTTAACTAGTTTCCGGTTTTGGTTTTCTAACTCCTCACATCTGACTAATAATTCATCGACTCGCCTAAGTAATTTCTCATACTCTGTTTTCTTTAGTAAGATATAACCTTCTGGTACCTGCATCTAAAGGTTAAATGTCATACCTAATTCATTGTTATTTACGCAACCGAAATAAACAGTTTCAACCGGCTATTGTTAATTACACTGTTTTATGTAGCTTTGGACTGAACAGTAACTTAACTTTTATATCTGTTTAGAAAATGAAAACTAGGTTGGTTGTTATTACGTTTTTACTTATACTCTTTCAGAAATTCTCCTATTGCCAATCTCAATGGCGTTTTCACATAGCTTTTGAAGATGGTAATGGTCAAAAGGATACACTTTGGATGATATATGATACTTCTGCGACAACGTCAGACATAGATACATCTTTAGGTGAAGGATCAGTTACCTTAGATCAATCAAGATTTAATGTTTACATATTAAATGCAGGATTTGATACTACTAAAACTGAAGCAATGCCTTACTATGTTTTTCCTTCTCATATATTATATAATATTCGAGCTATTAATTTTACCTATCCAATAAAGATTAGCTGGGACACAGCCTTATTTCACTCACAAGTTTTACCAATTCAAGCAAATAGTTTTATTAATGTAGCTAAGATTGACAATGATTATTTTTGGGGAATTAATAATGACCCTCCGCTCCAAGCATATAATATGCTGATAAATGATACCGCATATGCTCCTTCGTTTAATTTTGGTTCACGAAGCCAGTTTCCTATGACAATTAGTTTCGGCTATGAAAGCCCAATATACGTGGAATCTATTCTTAATTCCGGAATAAAAGTATTTCCAAATCCTGCAATAAATCAGATAAATATTTCTTCTAATCATACAGTAACCGACATTTTAATTATTGATATGTTTGGAAACAAGGTAGTGTCAATTCAAAATGTAAACAGTACATCCTTTCAAGTGCCTGTTCAAGAGTTAAAAAGTAGTATGTATTTTTTGTTTTTGAAAGATATATCTGGCTATTCAATCAATATTAAATTTGTGAAACTTTAACAATTCACTAATTCGAAATTTTTATTCTATGAAAAAAAGTAAATTAATCTGTTGGTTATTTTCTTGTGCACTTTTATTTCAATCAGAATTAATAAAGGCACAGGACTGTATTAATGTATTGCCGCCTTCTCCGAACGCTTCAGCAGTTTATGAATCAAAAAATGGATGGGTACTGCCATGTTCAGGAACACTCAGAGTTCTATTTATTCTTGCTGAAATTAATTACGATGTCGGGACTGATCCAAATTCTTGGGTAACCTGGCAACAAGGAACATTTCCTTCATGGGGGAATTCTTTTATTGATCCAAACCTACCTACTGGATTACTTACGCAATATTATTCTCAAGCCTCCTCAGGTAATTATACTGTTTTAGGAGATTTTTTAGCACCAACTTCTAATAATGGGATAATTTCAGTTAACCGAAGTGATATGTTAGCGCAAGGTAACTTAAGTGCACTTGTTAATGCGATTAATGCTCAAATGCCCGGAGGCTTTGTTGCGAAATCAGGTATAACAAATAAATCATTGTTCGATCTATGGACTCCAACGGCAACAGGATCACCGAAAATAAACAGTGGTAATAATTCATTTGATCATGTGATGATAATATGGAGAAATTCTAGCATTCCTAATGGTACAGGCCATGGTAATATTGCAAGTTTCGGGAATATTCTCGGATTTAACTCAGACACCTATACAGAAGTTGGTGCTCAAGTCGGAATGCCGTTAGAAGTTGCTAGACATGAGTATGCTCATTTTATTCTTGGCTCTAACAATTTCCATGTATCTGGAGGAAAGGAAGTAAATATGTGGATAGGTCAAATTGCTGCGCATTCTTTACTGAGTTTGACTGGTGCAGCACTTAGTTGTTGGAGTGCATGGGATAGACAAAGATTAGATTGGAAAACTCCGACCAATCAATTTGCCATTTCTGCTAGGGACGCAGGTAATACCTCTGAAGTATCTGGTGATCTAAATACTTTAGTAGCATCGCAAGCAGGAATTTATACATTAAGGGATTTTGTGACAACAGGAGATGCATTAAGGATAAGGTTACCATTTACTTCAAGTAATAAATACCAAGAATATATTTGGTTAGAGAATCATAATGGACAAACTCTTAATGGTAATATTTTCGACGAGTACAGGAATGGTGTTGGTAACACCTGTATCACACCCGCCCCATTCGGTTTATATACATATTTACAAATTGGCAAAGACATAAATTCGGAAATAAATGGTGCATCTAATTTATATGGATCAAACTCTGATTATGTTCGTTATATTTCTGCAGATGGATTTTATGATGAAACTTTAGATAATTCGACTGTTACTTCGAGTTGTTGGCCACCAGCAATACGACCCTTTGTCAAGACCGCCCCTAACCCATTAACCGGTATATGCGATCTTGACGACATCCCAATTGATCTACTTCCACCCGCTGTTACATTGGATTTCAATGATAAGTATCCTCATATTTATGAAGATGTTGCTGGTTTAATAAATTACAATGTTTTTCAGGCGGGCAATAGCCGCCAAGTTTTTACAATTTCCGGAAACAAAAAATTGGGAGTTGGTTATAATCCGTCATGCTCGTCAATGATTAATCTTTCAGGTTATACAGTTCCAGCCCATGATCCTCAAGACGAAAGAATAATTTATCTTAATGGTTTATCGATAGAAATTCTCAACCAGAATGCAGGGGTGATTCAAGTTAAAATTAGATTTGATGATGTAGATGTTGTGAACGATTTAAAATGGTGTGCTCCAGAGATTGATTTGAATCAAATCAATACCACAACTGGTTATTCGTTAAATATTACTACAGGTCACCATGTGACTCTTGATCAAGGATTGACTCCAACTAAAATGGATAATCCAATTTCTTATAATGGACAGACAATATTTACAGACCCAACTGTTATGCGTTGCAAAACAAATTCCTTTCTAAACCTTGATCCTAACAGTGAATTAATTGTTGATAATAATACCAGCTGTGAGGGATTTTCAATCCCTCACTTTCTACCTGCGGATTTTCAATCCGCAGTTGATAGCTTAGATTTTCCAATTATCACAAGAAGGCTATAAGTACTAACTAACTTAGCAAATAAAAATTCAATCAATCATATTGCACTTTAAAAAATCCTGGTTTACCGACTGTCATAACCTGAGACTTAATACAATCCGCCGTTCGTAAGAAACCTTACAATCTTTGAAGTGCGGATTGAAAATCCGCAGGTGAAAAAAAGACGGATTGCAAATCCGTTATATCAGGGAAAGAAGCAGAATATCCCGGTGGAGCTACACAATTGGTAAACTATTTGACAGACAAAGTAACCGGCAAAATAAATGACAAAAATACGTTAGAAAAAATCCGAAATACTACCCTCCGGTTTTCCGTTAACGAGGAAGGACAAGCAATAGATGCAAAAATAGTTCGGACTTCAACCGATCCTAAAATTGACAAATTACTCCTCGACGCGACTTACAATATGCCAAGATGGAAACCGGCAGAAAACTCAAGAGGAATAAAGGTTAAACAAGAATTTAGTATTCCATTAGGTGGTACAGGTTGTTAAATCTCGCAATTCAGCAGAACGTAATGGCAAACGCCTCAACGTAGACTGTTGTATCGTTTTCGAACTCAAAGATGGAAAATTAATGAGCGGTAAAGAGTACGTTTCTACCTTACATACCTGAGATACTTTCAGGGCTTAAACTAAAATTTTAGAAAAAGAAAGTCAAGAAAATTTCTTTTCAATCTCCATTATTCCAATATAGTCATCTGTTAACCTCTACTCTTAAATATGTAGCCGGAATAGAAGTAGTATTTGCTGAAGTACTTTGGTTTTGACTCTTAAACAACTCTTCCAATTCAAGCTGTAGATCCATTGCCTT
>JAYSPU010000176.1:0-23027 GCA_043721935.1 Bacteroidota bacterium
TATTTTTCCTTCGACAAGCTCAGGGAACGTCGAGCTTCATCTTTGATTTGCCCTTCGACAAGCTCAGGGAGCGTCGAGGGATTAATCAACACCCTTCGACAAGCTCAGGGAACGTCGTCGCTATTAGTCAACACCCTTCGACAAGCTCAGGGAGCGTCGTTGCTATTAGTCAACACCCTTCGACAAGCTCAGGGAGCGGAAGTAATTAAACGTCTATTCCCTTCGACAATCTTCAGGGCTTTCAATCTATTAATCTATTAATCTATTATTCTATTAATCTGTAGGTCATTCTAAAACTCTTCTTCCAGCATCTGCTTCTCATACAACTCAGCATACAATCCTTTTTTATCGAGCAGATTGAAGTGAGTTCCGCTTTCAGCGATGGCGCCATTTTCTAAAACGATAATGCGATCGGCATTCTTTACGCTGGAGACACGATGACTGATGATGACCGTTGTAGCTGTTTGCATGATGACATTCAGATTGGCTAATATTTTTGCTTCAGTATTTGTGTCAACGGCACTCAGGCAATCGTCAAAAATTAATATGGATGGTTTTTTAATGAGTGCACGGGCAATCGAAACGCGTTGCTTTTGTCCGCCGGAAAGGGTAATGCCTCGCTCTCCTATAAAAGTGTTGAAGCTTTTTGGAAAACGAATGATGCTGTCGTAGATGTCGGCATCTTTGGCTGCTTGTTCAATTTCATTTTGCAAATCGAATTGATTTTGTTCTTGTTTCATTCCGAAGGCAATGTTCGCTGCAATGGTATCGCTAAAAAGGAAAACATCTTGCGGTACATAACCTGTTTGACGACGCAATGAATCCAGGGAAAGTGTAGTTAACGGATAACCATCGATAAGAATTTCTCCTTCTGTAGGATCGTACATTCGCACCAGAAGATTCGCAATGGTCGATTTTCCGCTTCCTGTGTGACCGAGTATGGCAATGGACGTTCCTTTTTCAACAGCAAATGAAACATGATCCAATGCTTTTATTCCGGAGTCAGGATACACAAAGCTTACATTTCTGAATTCGATTTTACCGGTCAGGTGTATATCCGTTTTGTTTGTGGATGTAATTTCAGGTTGGAGGTGAAGAAATTCATTGATGCGTTCCTGTGAAGCAGCAGCACGTTGAACAATGGAAGTAACCCAACCCAATGAAGCAACAGGCCATGTAAGCATGTTGACGTATATAATAAATTCTGCAATGTTTCCTGTCGTCGCTCTGCCTGCTATTACTTCTTGTCCGCCGATATAAACTGTCAGCAATGTACTGAGTCCGACAAGCAATAGCATCAATGGAAAAAAGAAAGCATTGACACGAACCAGCTCCATGTTTTTTTCTTTGTACACTTCACTTTCTTTTTCAAAGCGAGCAGATGACGATTCTTCTTTTACAAAAGATTTTAATATCCGTATTCCGCTGAATGCTTCCTGAACAAATGTGCTGAGTTTACTTTGCTGCTCTTGCACCAGTTCGCTTTTTTTATTCATCAGATCACTGACAAAATAAATAGAGATGGAAAGAAATGGAAGAGGAGCGAGCACATAGAGTGTCAGTTTTACATTCACATACAACATCGTAATGGTGATCAGTATAAACAGGATCAACAAATTTATGGTGTACATGATAGCAGGACCGATGTACATTCTAACGCGGCCGACATCTTCGCTGATTCTGTTCATCAGGTCGCCGGTATTATTTCTTCTGTAAAAAGCGAGACTCAGAAATTGGTAATGTTTATAGAGTTCGTTTTTCAATTCGAACTCGATTCGTCTCGACATGACGATAATGGTTTGGCGCATCAGAAACATTAACACGCCCCGAAGAATAGCAACGACCACAATGAGCAGTAGGAAATAGCCTACTTTTTCCGTGACCAATTGGGTTAGCTGTTTCATCGATTCAGGATCGGACTGATCCATTTTTTTCATGGTTTCAATCACTACATCGAGTGATTTTCTGACCATTTGGGCAGGGTAAATGGCGCCGAAATTCTGGGCAATCACGAAGATGATTCCAAGGATTAAATGCCACTTATATTTGAGGAAATACTTGTTTAAATGGAGTAATGACTTCATTTTGAAGATGGAAAATTGGCGTTTGTGACCTTAAAAAATAACCCTACCTTTGGCACTTTGACGGATATTCCGGCCTAACATTAACCGCTCTAGAATATGATTGAAGTTAAAGATCTGAAGGAAGCAAAAATCGATAATAATTTTGTTTTTGGTAATCCTTCTTTTGCTGACCATGAACAAATTGTGTTTTGTCACGATAAAGGTACCGGTTTAAAAGCAATAATTGCAATACATGATACAACTCTCGGACCTGCTTTAGGCGGAACCCGGATGTGGCCATATAAGTCAGATGCTGAAGCATTGAATGACGTATTACGTTTGTCGCGTGGAATGACGTATAAAGCAGCTATCAGCGGATTAAAACTCGGTGGTGGCAAGGCCGTTATTTTTGGTGATTCTAAAACAGACAAGACACCTGAAATGTTTATTAAGTATGGCGAATTCATTGAATCGTTAAACGGAAAATATATTACTGCAGAAGATGTCGGCTCCAGTACAGCTGACATGGTGAATGTTCGTAAATCAACAACACATGTAACCGGACTTCCCGAATCAATGGGTGGTGGCGGTGATCCATCTCCTGTAACAGCTTACGGAGTTTACATGGGAATGAAAGCATCCGCTTTCGAACGTTGGGGATCAGATAGTTTGAAAGGAAGAAAAATCGCTATTCAGGGAATTGGTCATGTAGGAACGAATCTGCTTCGATTAGTAACTGAAGAAGGCGCCAATGTATTTATTACAGATATTAATCAGGAACAATTAAAAAATCTATCTAGTCAATATCATGCAGAGATGGTTTCTCTGGATGGCATTTACGATGTTGACATGGATATTTATGCACCATGTGCTCTTGGCGCTACATTGAATACAGAAAATATTAATCGTTTGAAATGTTCAATCGTTTCCGGTGCTGCGAATAATCAATTAGCCGATGAAAATATGCACGGAAGGATGCTTGCAGAAAAAGGAATTCTGTATGCTCCGGATTTCTTAATCAATGCCGGCGGATTGATCAATGTATTCAGTGAGTTGAATGGTTACAATCGTGAAGTAGCATTGGAACATACCAAGCAGATTTATCACACAACACTGGAGATTTTCAAAAAAGCAAAAGAAGAGAAGATCACGACCATTGAAGCAGCAAAAATTATTGCAGAGCAACGCATCTTGGCCGCACGTAAATAAAACTATTTTTTTCGTTCATTTAGATAAGGGATAATGTTAAGCAGAAGACAATTAAGGATAAAGGTGTTGCAGTCGCTGTATGCATTTTTTCAGGCCGATAAATCTGATTTGGCCGTAGCAGAACGAGAGTTATTTCGAAATATCGAAAAGGTCTATGACCTGTATTTGTACATCTTGCTATTCATCATTGAATTGGCAGATTCAGACAGAAACGATGCAGATGATTTACATTTAAAATTTTTCCCGAGGGAGGAAGAGGTAAAAGCTACACGTCGTTTGTTTGATTTGAAGTTCATTGCTGAATTGGAAAAAGATCCGGCATTTGTTCGCGAGTCTACTAAAACGAGATTAAGCTGGCAGAAGGAACAGGATCTCATCCGTAAAGTATTTTTAGAGGTAAAAAAGTCAGAACTCTATTTGAATTTTTTAAGAGATGGTGAAGCTGCTGAGAAAGATTTTTTAGTTTCCATGGTGAAAAGCTTCATTGAAGATTCAGAAGCAATCCAACAGCATATTGAAGAAGAAAATATTTTATGGCCGGAGGAATTTGGATTTGTTGGTCATGTTATCGTGCGAATGATTAAGACGTTTTACGATACCGGCAAACTTGAATTGCTTCCCTTATATAAGGACGAGGAAGAAGACATGGAATTTGCCCGTCTGTTATTACGTCAGACTATCATACACAATGAAGAGTTTGAAAAATCAATCAGCGAGAGAACCAAGAACTGGGATGTTGATCGTATAGCATTGATGGATATTTTGATTCTAAAGATGGCACTTACTGAATTAATTACATTCAGTAATATTCCGGTTAAAGTGACCATCAATGAATTTATAGATATCTCTAAAGAATATTCCACACCTAAGAGCAAGCAATTTGTAAATGGCGTTCTGGATAAATTGGCTGCCGATTACAAAGAAGCAGGAAAGATTAACAAGACAGGTCGGGGTTTGATGCAATAAGCAAAAACCTTTACCGACATTTGAATATCCGTATGTACACGATTAAATTAAATTCACACGCTAGTAAAATGAAACGATTATTATTTCCGGCTTTATATCTGACTCTAATGGTTTTTTTGTTTAGTTGTAAAAGCGGCAATGAGAATGGAAACATCCCGGCCAATGCCATTGATCCGCAAGTGGTAGAAAATCCGGCATCGGCTTCTCCGGGAGGAACAAACAGTAGAAAGACTCCTGCATTTACATTTGATTCAGAAGAACATGATTTTGGAACGATAACAGCTGGCGAAAAAGTATCTTTTGCGTATCATTTCAAAAATACGGGCGATGCTGATTTGGTGATTCGGTCTGCAAATGGAAGTTGTGGTTGTACAGTTCCTGAATTTCCGAAAGAAGCAATCAAACCCGGCGGAGATGGTATTATCAATGTAACGTTTAACAGTGAAGGAAAAGAAGGGCAGCAATTAAAAACGATTACACTTATTTCCAATGCAATACCTACCAATTATGTCATTACCATTAAAGCGAATGTAGTACCCGCAAAATAAGATTTCAAAAAATATTCATTAATCTCAAATAAACACTCCTCTCAACAACATGCAACACCTATCTATTTTATTACAAGCCGGCCAGGGTGGCGGTGCTATGCAAATGGTTTTTCTTGTCGCTATTATCGTAGTATTTTACTTCTTTATGCTTCGTCCGCAAATTAAAAAGCAAAAGACTGAACGCCAATTTCGTGATTCAGTTCAGAAGGGCGATAAAATTGTGACCATTGGTGGAATGCACGGTAAAATTGTAGAAGTAAACGACACTACTTTTATGATTGAAATCGATTCAAATGTGAAAGTGAAAGTAGAGAAAAGCGCTATTTCTGCTGATGCAACCAAAGCGTTGCAGACAAAAGTTGAAAAAGCTTAATTGATTTTCCTACTTTGTGCTGAAGAGCTCAACACGTGAGAGATCAAACTCATTCCAGCGTTCAGAATCAAGGCCGACTCAGGCTTAAGAAACGCCTGTCTATTATTTTCGTTTGCTTTTTCATCGCCGGTTTAGGTTGGTTGTTGATTGTCTTGTCCAATGTTTTTCCTGGATCGGTTACATTTCCTGTTCGGTATGTAAATATGCCGGGAAAAAAAGTTGTGACCAATGATCTTCCGTCGAAGATTACAGTGCAATTGAAAACTTCCGGATATCGGGTTCTCCTCTATAATTTTCAAAAGCAACAACATCCGATTGACATCGATGTAAATGCAAGCTTGCGGAATTTTAACGATGGATTAGATGCGCATGCATTTCCAACACAGAGTTTCTTTCTCGCTTTTATCCGCCAGTTAGGGAAGGATGTTACCATAGTAGGTTTTCAACCCGATTCAATTGTTTTTAATTTTAGCGACAGAATTACACGAGTGTTACCCGTGGAATTGTCATTGTCGCTCCGATTAGAAAAACAATATGACACTTCCGGTACTATTTTAATTGATCCGCAAACCGTTGAAGTTTCCGGGCCACCTTCAGTGGTAAATGAAATGACAAAGGTTATTACTGAACCATTGGTGCTGAGAGATGTGAAGACTGCACAAAATGCCAATGTAAAATTGGTAATGAATAAAAGACTCTTGTATTCGAAAGAAGAAGTGAAAGTGACGATACCGATAGAGAAATTTACAGAGGGTGTTGTTTCCATTCCTGTTTTTCCACAGAACGTTGCCAAAGGCTATTCATTAAAAACATTTCCTGATAAAGTGAAAGTCCGGTATTTGGTATCGATCAGTAAATACAATAAAATTTCTCCCGGAATGTTTCGGGCCATCATAGACGCAAAGGATTTGGAAAAACAACACCCGGAGAAAGTAGTAGTGGAGTTGGTGGGCAAACCTGATTTTGTCAGAGAAGCCACGCTTGAATCTGAACGCCTTGATTATATAATGCGAAAAGAATGATTATCGTTGGTATAACAGGAGGAATTGGCAGCGGTAAATCTGTTGTCTGCACTATTTTCAATAAACTGGGAATACCGGTTTACAATGCAGATGAAGCAGCCAAAAATGCCTATGAAAAATATCCCGAATTAATTTGCAGGATCCGTGACGAAATCAGTGCAGAAGCCATTGATAAAAACGGAAAGATTATTCGCAAAGTTTTAGCAGAAATAGTTTTTGCAGATCAATCAAAACTTGAAGCATTGAATGCAATGGTTCATCCTGTCGTTGCATTTGATTTTGAAAACTGGATGGAAACACATCTCGGCTTTCCTTATATCATCAAAGAAGCAGCTATACTTTTTGAAAGCAATACTGCACAGCAGTGTAATAAAATAATTACGATTGTTTCTCCTCTTGAATTGCGGGTGTCCCGATTAAAAGTCAGAGATAAAAGAACGCTTGCAGAGATTGATCAGATTATCAGTCGTCAATTATCTGACGAAGAAAAAATCGCTAAATCGGATTTTGTTATTTATAACGACGAAAAGCAAATGCTAATACCGCAGGTGTTGAAGATACACGAAGCGTTATTGAAATTTGTTCCAACAAGAATAAGTGAATGACGATTAACAATTTTATATCGAAGTCGCCGGCAGGATTGTTTTGCATCCCCGGAAATTTCTATTTAGATCCAACACGTTCTGTTGAACACGCTGTGGTTTCACATGCACACGGCGATCATGCTGTTCCGACCTCGCAAAAAATTGTTTGCACCGCTCCAACATTTGCGTTTATGAAAGAACGACATGGAGAAAAATGCAAGGATCAGTTTACATTGGTTGCATTTGATGAAGCTTTTGAAATTAATGGAGTACAATTAACATTTTATCCGGCAGGGCATATGTTGGGTAGCGCTCAAATTCTGATGGAGTATAACGGCGAACGATATTTATACACCGGAGATTTCAAGACAGAACCCGATCCAAGTTGTGAACCTTTTCGTTTTGTTGAATGTGATTATCTGATCACAGAAACAACATTTGCTTCACCTGAATACACTCATCCGGATCCATCTGCTGCCTTGGCAGAAATTATGGAACATGGTTCAAGTGTTGTCATAGGAGCTTATGCAATAGGCAAAGCGCAACGATTAACGGCATTGATTACCCGCCATTTTGCTCATGTTCCTGTTTATGTTCATCCTGTATTAAAACCCTTTCATCTGATTTACCAGGATCATGGATTTGATCTTGGCAACTGGTCAGTCTATAACCGAGCTGAATTTAAAAATACAACACCGTGTATGTACATTCTTCCGCCTGCAGATTTCAGACGGTACTCCAGAAATAAAGAAGTGTTGAAAGTTTTTGCGACAGGATGGAAGCGTTCCTTTTATGCTTGTGACAGAGTGTTGCCTGTCAGCGATCACGCCGATTGGAAGAGCGTACTTGAATTAGTAGAACGATCGAAGGCAAAGAAAGTGTTTACTGTTCACGGCGATGGAAAATTCCTGAAACAGCATTATAGTGGAAGTAATATTGAAGTGACAGAATTTGGTAAGTAACAGATTGAATGTGTTCTATTCGACAAAGATCATTTTTTGTCATCATTCCTTTTCTTACATTCACACTTAGCGTATTCATGTTTTTAATAAATCACGAGCTTTGAAAATTTTATCTGCCGTACAAATCAGAACTGCTGATTCATATACGATCGAGCATGAACCGGTCGTTTCAATTGAATTGATGGAGCGAGCATCAATGTCTTGTGCCGATTGGATTTCCGCAAATGTTCCCGTTCGTAACAGGATTGTTGTCGTGTGCGGAACAGGAAATAATGGAGGAGACGGATTAGCAATTGCAAGAATACTCAGCGCACGATGGTACAGAGTTTTAATTGTACTGTTGGAAACAGGAACTCGTTCAAATGACTTCACTTCTAATTTAACAAGAGCGTCTGAAGCAGATGTAGAAGTAATGGATTTCGATACGTATTCAGACGTGCAGTTTTTTACTGAAGAAGATGTCATCATTGATGCAATTTTCGGAACAGGAATATCCAGACCAATAACAGGATGGATTGGATTATGGATTGAAAAAATTAATGCATTACATCTGCCTGTCATTTCCATTGACATGCCATCGGGAATGATGGCTGATGAACATTCTGAAGGAAGTATCATTCAGGCTCGACATACACTGGTGTTTCAGAATTTAAGATTAGGATTGTTGTTACCGGAGAATGGAATCTACACAGGAACCTTTCATGTTTTACCAATTGGTCTTGATTCTCATTTTATTGCTCAATTGACTTGTGAAAAATATTTTCTCGAGAAAAAAGAATTATCCGGATTACTCCATACAAGAAAAACATTTTCACACAAAGGAACATACGGACATGCTTTATTAGTAAGTGGAAGCAAAGGAAAAATGGGAGCTGCAATTCTCGCTTCTGAAGGATGTCTGCGAAGTGGAGTAGGACTACTTACTGTTTATGTC
The DNA here is from genome assembly GCA_043721935.1 of Bacteroidota bacterium. Taxonomy (GTDB): domain Bacteria; phylum Bacteroidota; class Bacteroidia; order AKYH767-A; family 2013-40CM-41-45; genus JADKIH01. Next base: position 8,662 of record JAYSPU010000176.1, read on the forward strand.
CCTGCATGTGGTTATGAAATAATTCAAATTGCCGTACCGGCAGCAATGGCACTCACCGATGAAGCATCAAAGTATATTAATGTTTTTCCGGAAGAAAAAAACTATTCTTCAATCGCTATTGGTCCGGGTATAGGAACACAAGCAGAAACCATCAATGCATTAAAGTTATTTTTAATAAAAATAAATCGTCCTGTCATCCTGGATGCTGATGCATTGAATGCCATTTCAATTGATCCTTCCATTTTAGAATCTGTCCCTGAATTTTCTATTCTGACTCCGCATCCAAAAGAATTTGAGCGCATAGCAGGAACCTGGCAACATGATTTTGAACGACACGAAAAGCAACTGGCCTTTTCTGTTTTGAATAAAGTGTATGTGATATTAAAAGGAGCATATACCTGTATTACAACACCAACCGGAAAAGCATTTTTTAATGGCACAGGAAATCCGGGAATGGCAAAAGGTGGAAGCGGAGATACTTTAACCGGAATATTACTTGGTTTGCATGCTCAAGGATACGACGAAGAAACAATCTGCAAATTGGGCGTCTACCTTCACGGACTTGCAGGAGATGAAGCGGCAAAAGAATTTGGACAAATCTCTATGACGCCACTTGATCTGATTGAAAATATTTCAAAGGCATTCAAACAATTGAGTGCATAATTAAAAAGTAAATCAGAATGGAAGCGTGCTCCTTATGAATTATTCCAGAATACCTTTTCCCTGACGAATAATAATGGGGGAATCGCTGGTACAGTCAATGACAGTCGATGGTTCAAATTCACTCGTACCACCATCTATAACCAGATCAACTCTTTGTCCGAGACGATCTTCAATTTCATCCGGATCAGTAATGTATTCCAGCATTTCATCGGCTTCATCGTGAACAGATGTTACCATGATAGGATGACCAAGTGCTTCAACAATTGCTCTGGCAATGTCATTATCCGGAACACGGATACCAATGGTTTTTTTATTGCTTTTAAAAATAGCCGGCACATTGCTGTTGGCATTTAAGATGAATGTGAACGGGCCGGGCAGAGAATTTTTCATCAGGCGAAAAATTTCATTGCTATATGGTTTTGTAAAATCTGAAATCTTACTCAGGTCATTGCAAACGAATGAAAAGTTTGCCTTTTCAGCTTTCACACCTTTTAATCTGCAGATTTCTTCGAAAGCTTTACTGCTATAAATATCACAGGCAAAAGCATAGACAGTATCAGTCGGAATGACAATGATGCCATCCTTTTTCAACGTCTGCACAATCTGATCAATATGCTTCTGATTGATTGTATTTCCAAAAAACTTAAGAAGCATAAGTAGAAGTAATTCGCATGTTATTTAACGGGAACAGAAGAGAACTTTTTAGCGTCTTCCAGAAATTTCGCCAGGCCACTATCGGTTAACGGATGCTTAATAAGATCGACAATTGCAGAGAGTGGACAAGTAGCCACATCAGCACCTGCTTCAGCGCATTTAATAATGTGAAGCGGACTCCGGATTGAAGCAGCTAAAACCTGTGTCTTGTAATCAAACGTACGGTAGATATGGACAATCTGATGAATGAGTTCAACACCATCCTGATTGATATCATCGAGTCGGCCGATAAAAGGAGAAACATACGTTGCACCCGCTTTTGCTGCCAGCAATGCTTGTCCTGCAGAAAACACGAGGGTGCAATTGGTTTTAATTCCTTTGTTAGAAAAATATTTTAATGCTTTAACACCTTCACGAATCATTGGCACTTTCACCACAATTTGTTTATGCAAAGACGCAAGCATTTCACCTTCGTCAATAATGCCTTTGAAATCGGTAGAGATTACTTCAGCACTTACATCTCCATCGACAATGTTGCAGATGTTGATATAGTGTTTCATGATGTTATCATGTCCTGTAATACCTTCTTTAGCCATTAACGATGGATTGGTCGTTACTCCGTCTAATACACCCAATTCCTGGGCTTCTTTTATCTGAGCTAAGTTTGCTGTGTCAATGAAAAATTTCATGGTGGTAGAGTCCTTTTTTAATTAGATGATGTTCGGCAAGTCAGTTTTGTTGCTGACCGCTTTTTGAACCGAAACAAAAATAAGCATTTGAAGCAGATGTGCTATTAAAAAATGAATGGAAATGAATACGGAGTTCAACGAATTTATAAGAAGCTAAATGATTGTTGAATAGAAGTCTTTAGTAAGATGATGCGTAGGAGATAGAGATTTTAAGACAGAAAAAATAACAAAACAAAAAGGGTAAGCCCCCTATATCGCACCGCTCGACCGCAAATCCTTGCTCCGTTCCCGGCCTGGGGAGGTTAGCAGGAGCTGGTCGTATAGGACTTACCCGAGGCAAAAGTAGTATTTTTTTTAAAAAGAAAAACGTTTATCATTCTTTTGCCTAATGTGTTCAATGTGAATATGGTTATGCTTAGTCTGAGGGAATCGTGCATGGAAAGTATGCTGACCTTCAAAGCATAATGTTCTTGTCACACATTAAACACCTCGTTATCAAATAGTAAAGTTTTAATTGAAGAGCAATTTAAAGAAGCCAAGGTTGTTTAAAAATCGTTTTTATTGATCTTTTGCGGTTGAACCAAATTCGTTAGGTTTGCAGCAAAATCACCCAATGGAAAATCCACGTAGCCAGGTAAAAGTAGCCATGAGTTTTGGTGCAATGTATGGCCTTGCCAATGCTGCAGTAGCACTAATATTTTATTTTATGGGAACTAACATTCAGTCGAAGGCACCTCAGTTGCTGGGATATGCTGCCTTGATTTTATCTATCGTTTTAGGTATTAAAAGTTACCGTGATACGGAATTAGGCGGATTCATTTCCTACGGAAAATCAGTTGGGACCGGATTGCTGATTTCTATTTTTGGCGGAATGATCATAGGAGCATTCACCGTTCTCTTGTTCACGTATATTGCTCCGGAAATGATGCAGCTTATCATCAATGCAACAGAAGAAAAACTTGCTCAGCAGTCGATGAGTGAAGACCAGATGCAAATTGCCTTAGGATATACCCGAAAAATGATGACACCAATTCCGTTGTTTATTTTTTCCATCCTTGGTTCAGCGATTGCAGGTTTGATATTTTCTCTTTTAATTTCTGTTTTCATGAAAAAAGAACAGAATCCGTTTAATACTAACGTAGGTTAATCAATTTCGTGGATATATCCGTTGTCATCCCGCTGTATAATGAAGACGAATCGCTGCGCGAATTATGCGAGTGGATCGTTCGTGTAATGAATGAAAACCGTTATTCGTATGAAATTATTTTGATCAACGATGGTAGTTCAGATCGTTCATGGGAAGTCATTGAAGAATTAGCGATTAAATATCCTACAGTTAAAGGAATTAGTTTCCGTCGCAATTATGGAAAGTCGGCTGCACTGAACGAAGGTTTTGCTGCTACACAAGGAGACGTAATCATCACCATGGATGCTGACATGCAGGACAGTCCGGATGAAATTCCCGGTCTTTACAAAATGATCAGGGAAGATGGTTTTGATTTAGTAAGTGGATGGAAAAAGAAACGCTACGATCCGATTTCAAAAACAATTCCAAGTAAATTTTTCAATTGGGCAACACGGAAGATGTCCGGAATAAATAATCTGCATGACTTTAATTGCGGATTAAAATCATACCGCAAGGAAGTAGTAAAGAGTATTGAAGTCTATGGAGAAATGCATCGCTACATTCCGGTTATTGCCCGATGGGCAGGATTTAAGAAAATTCAAGAAAAAGTTGTGGAACACCGTGCACGAAAATACGGAGTGACGAAATTTGGTTTAGAGCGTTTCGTAAATGGCTTCTTGGATTTATTATCCATCACCTTTGTTTCCCGTTTTGGAAAAAGACCTATGCATCTTTTTGGATTGCTGGGTTCACTGATGTTCTTTATCGGATTTTTAGTTGCCATGTATCTTGGCATTACAAAACTTTATAGTGTGTATTTTGCAAATACCTATGCGAGATTACTCACTGAACGACCTTCCTTTTATATTGCACTTACCTGTATGATCTTAGGAACTCAATTATTTCTTGCCGGATTTCTAGGAGAATTAATTTCCCGTTCTACTCCGGATCGGAATAAATATCAGGTGGATAAAAAGTGTAATCTCTAAAAGACGCAAGGAGGGAAGTATACTTCTTAAATTTGCTGCTGATTTTTTTACCTGAATTGCTCCAATTTAATAATCAATAACTGCTGAACGAAACCAAAAGATGAAGATAGTAATCATTGGTCCTGCTTTTCCACTGCGAGGCGGCATTGCCGATTTTAATGAAGCATTGTCAAAGGCATTTACAGCAAATGGAGATCAGGTAAGTATTTATTCCTTTTATTTTCAATATCCCAAATTTCTATTTCCCGGAAAATCGCAAGTAACTGCAGGAGATCCGCCTGAACAATTAACGATACGAACAACAGTAAGTTCTGTCAATCCACTTTCATGGTGGAAGACAGCACAATTAATTCGTGCAGAAAAACCTGATCTTGTTCTTGTTCGATACTGGTTACCATTTATGGCACCGGCATTGGGAACTGTCTGCAGGTTAATTCGAAAAAGAAAAATTCCTGTGATTGCTATTACTGATAATGTAATCCCGCATGAAAGTAGAATTGGTGACAATGCATTTACTACTTATTTTGTAAAAAGCTGTGATGGATTTATTACCATGTCCAGAGCAGTTTTGGACGATTTAAAAAAGTTTACAGCAACCGATAGAAAAGTATTTCTTCCTCATCCTATTTATTCCATTTTTGGAAAGATAAAATCAAAAGCAGAAGCAAGAAAAAATCTGAACTTTAATCAAGAGCGAAAAATAATTTTATTCTTTGGTTTTATCCGTGCTTACAAAGGACTTGATTTGTTGATTGAAGCAATGGCAGATACACGAATCCGACAGCATAAAGTTCAATTAATAGTAGCCGGAGAATTTTATGAAGATGCAAAGCCGTACTTTGAAAAAGTAAAAGCATTGGATTTAGAATCGGATATTATTTTCAAACAGGAATTCATCCCGAAAGAAAAGGTAGCGGATTATTTTTGCGCAGCAGATTTAATTGTACAACCTTATAAGCATGCAACACAAAGTGGCATCACTCAGATTGCCTATCATTTTGAACGACCGATGCTAGTCACCAATGTAGGGGGACTTGCGGAAATTGTTTTCGATAGAAAAACCGGTTATGTAACCGATACAAATGCCACATCTATTGCGGATGCTATTGATGATTTTTATTCAGCTAATAAAGAAGCCGAACTTTCAAAAAATGTAAGGATTGAAAGTGTTCGTTTTTCCTGGGAAGCGTTTATCGAAGGAATAAAATCGTTGTATCAAAAGGTTATTTCCTGAGTTTTAAAAGCGAACCTTTACCCGCCACTTGCAAGCGTGAATTCTAGTAATTATCTATTATATTTACCGACAGTTGGAGTACATCTTCTTTATCTTTCTATGCAAAAAAAATATTTAATTTCCCCTTTCATTTTTTTATTGTTCTGTATTCAAGCGGATGGAAGTCGGTTGACAGGAAGAATTACCGATGAGAAACAAATCCCCATTCCATTTGTAAACATTTACATCACCGGTACCAGTATTGGTACGACAGCAAATATTGATGGAGATTATTTTCTGGATTTAAAATCCGGTGTGTATGATATTTCCATTCGGATGATTGGGTTTAAACTTGAACATAGGAAAGTAATCATTGGAGAAACAGATGTCAAGCTAGACATACAAATGGTACCCGAATCGTTTAATCTTCGCGAGGTGACTGTGAAAGCGAATGCAGAAGATCCGGCATACCGGATTATCCGTGAGGCGCAAAAAAAGCGAAAATATTACAAAGAAAATGTAAACGATTTTTCATCCAATGCTTATGTAAAATCTACACAACGTTTATTGTCATATCCAAAACGATTCATGGGTTCTGAAGTTGATTTATCAGAATTTGTAGATACGGTTTCAGGTATTTTTTACCTCAGTGAATCGGTGTCTAATTTATTTTATAAAAAACCGGAAAAGTACAAGGAGAAAATGATTTCCAGTAAGGTCAGTGGATCAGCAAGAACGTATAGTTTTAATCAGGCGTCAGATGTGTTGATTGATTTGTATGACAATCTGGTTAAAATCGGTGAACTCACACCACGTGGAATTGTCTCTCCGATTTCTTCGAATGCCATGTTTTTCTATACATACCGATTAGAAAGTACTTATATAGAAAATGGTCTTCATATCAATAAAATTTCAGTTATACCAAAACGTGCCAGTGATCCGGTTTTTACAGGGACGGTTTACATAACCGATGATAGCTGGCGGATTTATTCAGCAGATTTATTTATCACCGGAAGTCAGCAGATGGAATTCATAGACACCTTTCGTATTCGTCAAAATTTTATTTTACTGGAAAAAGATTTATGGTTACCGTTTAGTCATCAGTTGAGTTATTCATTTAATGTTTTTGGATTCAGAGGAAATGGAATTGTGACCGGTATATTCTCAGATTACGATCTCAAACCTGATTTTGCAAAATCATTTTTTGGAAATGAGTTGCTAAGTATTGATGCTTCGGCAAATAAAAAAGATTCATCTTACTGGTCCGATGTCAGACCTGCGCCGTTAACGCTGGATGAACAGAGTGATTATAAACGGAAAGACAGCACCCGTGTAATTCGGGAGTCGAAACCGTATCGGGATTCTGTTGACAGGAAGAATAATAAGTTTACCGGTGGTGCATTGATTTCCGGTTATTCTCACGAGAATAGTTTTGCGAATACAACATGGACGATATCTTCACCCTTGCAGCAGATTTTTTTTAATACAGTAGAAGGTTGGAATGCGCGGATGTATTATAGTTACAAAAAAGAATTCGGTGAAGACGATAGAAGAGAGTATACCATTAAACCGTCGTTGCGATATGGTTTCTCAAACGGGCATTTAAATGGCGGGCTGGAAGCAGATTATTTGTATAATACTCATAAGCTGGCACGTGTAAACCTTGAAGCAGGAAAAGCTGTAATGCAATTCAACGACAAAGAACCGATAAGTGACATGACGAATTCTATCTATTCGCTATGGGCTGAAAAGAATTTCATGAAATTGTATGAGAAAAAATTTATATCGATTGGTCACAAAAGCGAATTATTAAATGGATTAGGACTAGGAGTGAAGATGGAGTATGCTGATAGACATTCATTGGTGAATTCAACTTCTATAAAGTTTGTCAATGATCCATCTAGAAAGTATTTAAGCAATGATCCTTATTATCTGTCAAGCGATTCATTGCGTTTCAAAGAACACAAAGCATTTATCCTGGATGCAACATTAGTCATTCGGTTGAATCAACAATACATCAGTCGGCCGGAAGGGAAATACAATGTCGGATCAAAGTATCCTTCATTACGATTGAACTACAGAAAAGGAATGCAAGCCTTGGGCAGTGCAGTTGATTTTGATTTTTATAAACTAAGTATCAGTGACAATGTAAATTTAGGATTGATTGGAAAATTAGCATTCCAACTCAGCTACGGTGATTTCATCAATACAAGAAAACTATATCCTCAGGATTTTCGGCATTTCAATGGCAACAAGACGATCTTTTCACAATTCAGACTGGATGACTTCCGGAATCTTGAATATTATCAATTCAGCACAACTCATTCTTATTTTGAAGGTCATGCAGAGTATAATTTAGGCGGATTTATTCTGAATAAAATTCCGTTGCTCAGAAAACTAAAGCTGCAGGAGGTCGTAACTGTTCATTTGCTGGATACAAAAGAATTTAACCGGTTTGTTGAAGTGACAGCCGGAGTAGAAAAGCTTAAATTGTTTAGATTCGAAGTCGTGAGTTCCTTTGCCAATGGCAGGAGAGGAGCCATCGGATTCGTATTCGGAATAAAAAGAATAATTGGTTAATATTAAGAGTAAAATGATATTTTTGCGGGGCAATAAATTAATTCATGGCTAAAAAAGTAATTCAACCGGAAGTACCTGCGTTTCGTCAGAGTAAAATCAAGGATCCAATTAAATATATGAAAGCTGCTTACCGTAGAAATGGTAAGAAGTATACAACCTTTTTAAAGGGACTTATTCGACGTAAAGTAAGAGGTGTTGATTCTGCAACTGTTGCTTTACATAAGAAGGCTTTCAAAACGATTGATTGTCTTGATTGTGCTAATTGTTGTAAAACAATGTCACCTACCTATACGAAGGCAGATGTAAAACGAATTTCAAAGCATCTGGGAATGTCTTTTCAGCAGTACTACGACAAGTATCTGTACAAGGATGAAACGGGTGATTTCATGAACAAAAGTGTGCCTTGTCAGTTTCTTCGTAAGGATAATAAGTGTTCAATTTATGCAGTACGACCGGCCGATTGCAGTGGATTTCCACACACTCATAAACGCGATTTTAAGCTTTTTATAAGCCAAACGCACATTCAAAATATTGAGTATTGTCCGGCTACTATGTATATTGTGGAGAACATGTACGATTTAATTATAGAAAAGGAGAAACGAAATCTGACCGCTAAAGACGTCAAGTAAAGGCTGCTTTAACGTTATACATTCTTGCTTCTTAGAGGAATTGCTGAAAACAATATTGTATTTTGGTCTTATTATCCAACCACAGATGAAAAGAATCCTTGTCCCTGCTTTGTTATTCGCTGCGCTATATTCCAATGGTCAGCAGCCTAAAGATTCTAATAACAAATTAAAAGCCGGATTTGGAGTTTCCGTCGCACAGATGCAACCTGAATTTCCTGGCGGATCCGATAGTCTCCAGGCATTTTTAAAGCGAACCATTAATTATCCGCCACAGGCGAAGAAAGAAAATATACACGGTAAAGTCTATGTAGGATTTATGGTTACGAAAGAAGGAAAGGTAACCGATATTCGCATTCTAAGCGGTACGAATGAATTGCTGGATGCAGAAGCATTACGTGTAGCAAAATTACTTCCCGACTGGAAACCGGGAACGGTGGATGGAAATCCGGTAAAGGTGCAATTCATTCTTCCCATTGATTTCGTCGTTCCGGAGAATATAAAAGAATAAGAAATTGTCGCAAAAAAAGAGGCTGTTTTAAAGGCCTGCGATTGAACTGAAAAAATCAATTTTATTTCTAATTATTTCACCTCGGGGATGAATGAAAATTGATTAGATGATCAAATTATTTTTCCCTGATAAGAATCTCCATCAACGTAGGCTGTCTCAAAAGCGTTTGATTGAATTAGAAAATTTCAGAGTCTTTACTAAGCATAGTTTGCCCCGGGGATAAATGTAACTTGATTGGATAATCAATATATTTTTCCCGGATAAGAATCCAAATAAATAGTGGCTATTTCAAATGCTTGAGATTGAGCTGAAAAAAAACAAGGCTCATTTTTAAATACAATTCGCCCCGGGGATATAAAGATAACTTGATTGGATGATCAATATTATTTTTCCCAATTACGAAATTTCTATCTCTCAAACATATCGCAGATCTGCCGCTGTGAGGCTTTTGCCACGCAATTTATCCCCTGATTTATCCCCTTTGCATGACTACCCAATTCAGGGTAATTCAATTAAATGATCAAAGGACTCACTTTCAAAAAAAATGTACAATCACTTATATGATAGTTAATTGTTGATGGATTTTATTTTAACCGGAAGCATTATCGGTTAAAGTTAACCTTTATGAACTGATCAGAATTTTAGGTCGGTATATTTCCCTTTCAGGTAAACTGTTCAATCCTCGGGGACATCTTCTGATACGATCACCCACTAATAATAATCAGACAACCACTTTAAAATGCTTTTTGAGAAAACTTCAGGCGTGTTAAAAAAAGAAAGAGGCTGTCAACATGTACTTTTGTGACAGCCTCTTTTTTTTTATCAGTTATATTACTTTTCCAGAATAAATTTTTTCACGATTCGCTCTGTTGAATTACTTAATTCAATAAAGTAAATACCCTTGTTCAGTTCAGAAAGGTCGAAGTTAAATTTATTGTTTCCTTCGTTTACACTCATTTCATTTACGATTGCTGATTTTCCCATGATGTCAAAAATCCGTACATGTATAATCTCAGCAGTTGGTGAATTAAATTCAGCGTTGATAGATTCATGAGCAGGATTTGGGTAGACAACGAATTGGTTAACCGCAACAGGATTTACTTCTTGAGGAGAATCAATTGTTCTAAAAGTTGAGCTTCCGACATTTACTCTCAGCGAATAACATTTTGTCGTGCTGTAAGCTCCGTTGTATCCGTAAACACGGATGTAATAAGTACCGGCAGAAGTAGTATTCCGTGTTATGGTTTCGCTGGTTGTGCTTCCATTTTGAGAAATAGCAAGTTGTGTCAAACTTGAATTGTATAATCGGATATCATAATCAGCAGGAAGATTCGTAAGTGTAATTTTAATATTCGTATTTGGAGATGTCGTAGTGAATTTATAATAATCGTTGTCTGTCGACGAAGAGATTAGCCCGGTTAAATCTACATTCGTTGATATAACACTTGCCGCACTTGAACTGTTATTCGGCTCATAAATATCTGTACAACCTGTCGACACTGCTGATGTCGTAAACGACGCCTGTGAAGAGAAAGCACTTGTTCCGGACGTACAAACTGTTTGTACCTGAAATAAGTATGTTGTAGAAGCTGTTAGACTGCTTAACGCTAATGAAGTTCCGGAAGTTGAAACAGTAGTCCAAGTAGTAGCAGCGCTCGTTTTGTATTGTATAGAATAACTGGTCGCTCCACTAGCAGCAGACCAGCTGATCGTTGCTGATGAACTTGTGATAGATGAAGAAGAGAGTCCGGATGGTACACCGCAAGTCACAACAGCAGAAGTTGTAAAAGATGATGAAGCAATTAATCCGGCTCCTGAAGAACAGTTTGCTTGTACTTGCCAGTTATAAGTGGTACTGCTTGTTAATCCGCTCAACGATGTAGAGTTAGTTGTTGCAGTTAAAGTTGTCCAGGTAGTTCCGCCGCTTAATTGGTATTGAACCGTATAATTAGCTGCACCACTTACAGCTGTCCAGCTAAGATTCGCTGTAGTTGTAGAAACAGATGCAGACAGTCCGGAAGGAGTACCACAAGTTGTTAAAGGAGCTACACAACCAAGAGAATTCAACATAGCAGCGCGACTTCCGCCTGTTGCAAAAATGGAATTCATACGAGTGCTTTGTCCCGCTGTAAACATATTCATACAACCATCGTCTGTATAATCCATGTAATTCATGAACATAACACCCGGTGAAGAAGATGTACAACCATCTGTTTTTGGATAAGTAGGACAACCGTAATTTTCGCCGGCCTGATTAGGAGTATCTCCAACATTGTCAGAACCTGAACAAGCACCATTGTCATCACCCCAGATGTGATATAAATTGACCCAGTGACCAACTTCATGAGTAGCCGTACGACCTAAATGATAAGGTGTTGCTGTTCCCGGACGAGCAACACTTCCAACAGATGAATATAGTAATACAACACCATCCGTAGCAGCAGAGCCTCCCGGAAACTGAGCATATCCAAGTAATCCGCTACCCAGGTTACAAGACCAGATGTTGAGGTAACTGGAAGCTGACCATGCATCCATTCCGCCATTGGCAGTGCGTTTTACATTGTCATTCGTGCTGAATGAAGTGGTGGTAGTTTGTCTTCCTTCAATTCCTGTTGTAGCATTTCCGGAAGGATCCCGTTGAGCCATACAAAATTGAATATTTGTATTGACAGCAATTGTTGACCAGACTGAAGGAGTACTGGTACGATCTGCATTCAACCGTGCAAAGTCTAAATTCAGCTGATCCAACTGAGCCTGACATTGAGCATCAGAAATGTTTTGCGCAGTTGTGTTGTACACAACGTGAAAAACAACAGGGATGGTGATAACTGCATTCGTTGTGTTCTGATCATACTTATGTGCTTGCAGATAGGCGGAAGTCTGTGCTTCGATTTGCAGCATTCTCGACTCAAGTGTCGGGTCCTCGACTTTTAGTCGTTGAAGATTATCCATTGTGCCGCAATTTCTCTTCAGTGGAGTGCCGGCAAAAGACACTACAGACATTACAATGGCTGTAAGGAGTGACAGTAACGTTTTCTTCATTTTAGTTTGGTTGAATTAAGAAAGACAATGATAAAAGAAGATTCGGATTGAAATGTGAATTTTTGATTATGACTCGCCTTTTTTTATTGACTTTCACCTCATTTTTGCACTTTGAAAACAGCCTAAATGAAAGCCTTTAAATAATTATTTAAGACAGGAAGCCTGAATTCTGATCAGGCATTTTCTTTACTTAAATACAAACTTGTAACCGACTCCGCGAATAGAAAAAAAGTACTTTGGTTCTTTCGGTTCCTTTTCAAAATATTTTCGAAATGCGAGAATGAAATTATCAACTGTGCGAGTAGAAGGGTAGATGTCATATCCCCAAACTGACTCCAGAATTTGCTCTCGCGAAACGACTTCATTTTTTCGTTCGACTAGTAATTTTAAAAGAGCAATTTCTTTTTTTGTCAGTTGAAATTCTTTTTGATCTTTTCCTGTTACCTGGTATGTTTTAAAATTTACCTCGTTGCCATCAAATTTAAATACATCGTTGATTTCATTTTTCTCATCCTGTGATAATCCTCTTTTAATTAAGCCTTGAACACGTAACATAAATTCCTCCAGATTAAAAGGCTTGGTCATGTAATCATCGGCTCCTCTTTTAAGACCCAGAATTTTATCTTCACTGGTATTTTTAGCAGATAAAAATAAGATAGGAACCGCTGAGTTATGTAGTCGAATGGCTTCGCAAACTCCAAATCCGTCAAGCTCAGGAAGCATGACATCAAGTACGACCAGATTAAATCGTTCTTGTTTAAAAATCTTTACAGCCTCAATTCCATTTCCGGTTGCAACGACTTTATAGCCTTCCATTTCCAGATTCAATTTTATTGCTTCCTGTAAATGTTCTTCGTCTTCAACTAAAAGGATGCGAATCATAGCTTAATATTTAACCCAATTTATTTAATTAATCTGAAAGAACAGGCTTTTTATGTCAGAATAGCGTCAGTTTTTTTATCCATTAGGATTGCGAATATCCTGATTAAATGCTTATTTGTTTCTCAAATACCTTAACTTTGCAATTCTATGAATAAGATAGCAGTTTCTGAATACCTGACAGACGATACTACTGTCAGTCCGCAACTTCAATCAATCGCTCAAAAAGTATTTAATAATGAACGCATAACAGTTGAAGAAGGAATCTATTTATATGAACAAGGTGAATTGGGTTTTCTTGGTTCGCTTGCCAATTTTGTAAGAGAAAGAAAGAATGGCAATCACACCTATTTCAATCGCAACTTCCATATTGAACCAACGAACGTTTGTGTCTTCTCATGCAAGTTTTGTTCTTATTCGCGAACGCTAAAAAATAAAGAAGAAGGTTGGGAATTGAGTCCTGATGATATGATGGAAAAAGTTCGGTCATACGACAATCAACCGGTTACAGAGGTTCACATAGTAGGTGGTGTTCACCCGAAAATGGATTTGCGTTATTTTGCTGATGTCCTGAAACAAATAAAAGCACATCGTCCCGGATTGCACATAAAAGGATTTACTGCTGTTGAACTTGACTATATGTTCAGGAAAGCTAAAGTATCAACTGCAGAAGGAATGAAGTTATTAAATGAAGCAGGACTCGATTCTCTTCCCGGTGGTGGCGCTGAAATTTTTGACGAAGAAGTACGGGCAGTTATTTGCAATGATAAGTGCAGTTCCGAACAATGGCTGGCTATTCATCAGGCAGCGCATCAACTAGGAATGCATAGCAATGCAACGATGCTTTACGGACATATTGAATCGTATGTAAATCGGGTAGATCATATGAACAGACTACGAGACTTGCAGGATCAAACAAAAGGCTTCAATACATTTATTCCTCTGAAGTTTCGCAACCATGACAATGAAATGTCACACATACCGGAAGTGAGTGTAGTAGAAGATTTGAAAAATTATGCCGTCTCCCGGATTTTCCTTGACAATTTCAATCACATAAAAGCGTACTGGCCAATGATCGGTCGTAGTACAGCGCAGTTGTCTCAGGCTTTCGGAGTAGATGATCTTGATGGAACCATCGATGACACGACAAAAATTTATTCCATGGCCGGTGCTGAAGATCAGAATCCATCTTTAACTACAGAAGAACTAGTTCAATTAATTGCCTCTGCAGGAAGAACACCAATTGAGAGAGACACGTTGTATAATGTGGTGCAGAAGTTCTAGGATTCCGATCGCCGACCAATTGACCAACTGCCAACTAACCAACTGACTTACTTAACCCATTTCACATACCCACGCCATTTCTCGAGTACGTTTTCGAAATCTTCGGGAAT
>JAYSPU010000177.1:0-4502 GCA_043721935.1 Bacteroidota bacterium
AATCTGTTTTTGATTGTTCAGACTATTCTACCGTTTTATATTCTTTGCTAAAATAATATGATTGATGTACAATTCATTGTTCTTTGGAAGTATTGTATGGAAGAGTAAGCCAAAGAGATTAATTGGAAAAATAAATAGGGGAGCCAGAATAAATTTTAATGTATCGGATTTTGGTAGAATTACCTTATGGACATAGGCAGCAAATAACTGTACAACGGATAAAAAGAATCCGGGTGATTTTATGTGGTCAACAATTTCATAGTTGCAATTTTTTAGAACACTTTTTATTCCGGATGATGTATATCTTCCAAAATCATTTGGCATTTCATGTTCAGGCCAGACGAAAGGCATTGAAATTAAAAAGAGTCCTTCTTTCTTATGAACCCTGTTAATGTCTAACAAGATTTCATTTAAATTGAAAACGTGTTCAAATACTTCTGAAGAATAGATGCTATCGAACCGATCATTTTCAAAAGGAATTTTTTTGCCGTCATAAAAAACATCTATTTCATTGGTTGGTAAATTATGTCCAGTATTGCTCATTAAATCAATACCAATGTACGATCGGGTATTGAATAAATCTTTATAGGGTTTAGTGCCGCATCCAAAATCGAGTAAATCACCTGATAGTTTTTTTGATTGTTCTTTTATCCCTTTATAGATAGCTCTTCTGTTAAAGTAATACGGATTAAAAAAAACAGAAAAGAGTCCCGGTTTAAATTGTTCCTGTCGGTTTTTAGTTCTAACAAGTTGAATAAAATTCATATGAAGATAGTGTTGCCTGAGTAGGAGTATGAGTTTTGGTAGTGTGAAGGTAAAGGCAATTTGCAAATAGACTGTTCATTTATTTGTATACTGGCTCAGATGCTGAGTGATAAATATAGTTTAATATGAATAGCATCAGATCAACCCGAAATAAATTTCGCCTCTTTTTTTATACACTTCGGCAATTACGTGTTTCTCAAGAATTGCAAATCAACCTTGAGCTATTCTGTTATTTCTGTTTTAAGTATACGAACGGAATATTCATTCGGAATAATTTTGTTTCCATGTGTTAAGGCATATACTTTGGTAAACTCGGCACCGAAATATAGGATAATGGCTGAATAGTAAACCCAACCAAGAATTAAAATGACAGATGCTGTTGCACCATACACAGTTGCCAGGTATGAATTTGCAAGGTAAGCGCCAATTGCGAATTTTCCAATCATAAATAAAAAGGCAGTGAAAGCTGCGCCAATTAAACAATCTTTAAAATCTATTTTTCCGTCAGGAAGTGTTTTGAAAATCAATGTAAATAAAAGTGTGATGATGATGAAAACAACCAGATTATTGATTGCATAAATTAAGTAAACAGTATCTATAGGAAAGTAATTCATTAGCCTTTCATTGAGGACTTCTAATAAAGAATTGAAAATTAATCCTACGAGTAAAAGAAAGCCCATTGAACCAATCATAGAAAAAGAGGTAAGGCGATTAATGACAAATTTTATAAATCCTTTTTTAGGTTTTGCTTTAATTCCCCAGATGTAATTAATTGAATCCTGGATTTCTGCAAAGACACCGGATGCTCCAATTAGCAAAATGATTACTCCGATTGTTGCTACGAATGTATTGCTCGTAGAAAGTTTCACGTTCCGGATAGTCTCCTGAATAAACATAGCAGATGTTTCTCCAACCAATCCGCTTATTTGTCCGAAGAGTTCACCTTTTACAGCTTCATTGCCAAAGAATACACCGGACAAAGAAATGATAATAATGAGAAGTGGAGGTAGTGAGAAAATAGTGTAATAGGAGAGTGCTGCGCTTAATTTCAGGGCATTGTCATCAATAAATTCACTGAAAGTTTCTTTGAATAAAAAACGAATCTTCTTGAATAATATCGGCATGCGGGTGCTTGTGATTGGTTCTAATGTAGAAAAAAAATGAAACGAGTGC
Organism: Bacteroidota bacterium; assembly: GCA_043721935.1. Taxonomy (GTDB): domain Bacteria; phylum Bacteroidota; class Bacteroidia; order AKYH767-A; family 2013-40CM-41-45; genus JADKIH01. The sequence goes on from JAYSPU010000177.1 coordinate 1,939, forward strand.
AAAACAAATTAGGTTTATTAATAAGTAGCAAGGTTTTTAGCAGGCAGAATTCACAGAACTCATGGAGATTACTCAGAGGGTAGGGAGAAAAAAAATTCTGTGGGAGAAAAAATCACCGTTCCAGCATTGTACGACTTTTGATCTTCGGACTCTCCATCGGTTTTACGCCCGCAGATCTCACTAGATTAGCAGATTAATTTTAGGTAGAAAATAATTTTAGATTATTAGAAGGGAGTTGAAAAGTAATTTTAATCTTTTTCGAAAAGGTTTGAGAAGATTTGTCTAATTGCCAGTTACTTTTTAACAATTCGGATCTGATTTGACTTTTCATTTTCCTTGCGAAGCACGAGTATGTACATTGCCGGAGTAAGATTGTCGAGGGAGGAAATTCTAAACGTGTTTACACCACTCCATGCGCTCATTGAGCCTGTGTGGACAAGATTTCCGGAAAGTGAATAAATTTCTATAGTTAAATCACCTGCTACAGGAGAATAAACTTCAAGAGTGATGCCATCAGAAAATGGATTGGGTCCGAAAGATCGTATTTCTAATTCTTCTTTTGTTGATTCAATTTTTACTGAAACCGGTTCAAACGATTTAGTTGTTCCATCATAATCAGTTTGTCTTAACCGATAATAGGAAGTCCCATCGATTGGTTTTTTGTCTTCGTACTGGTAGGATTTGGTTTCTGTAGTATTACCGGCACCGGGAATTCTTTCAATTGGAGTAAATACTCTTCCATCCTGACTTCGTTCAACAGTGAAGTAATCATTATTGAGTTCACTTGCAGTTTTCCATTCAACGAGTACCGACTCAGAATTTGCTTTCGCCTTGAAAAATGCAAGTTCGATCGGCAGTGGATTGAATCCATTGAATCGTAATGTGAAAGTTCCTTCTTTGCCTTGAAGATTATCAACGTTAATGTAATTCCAGCTACCAATAACAAGTCCGGAGACTATTAAACTTAAGGTCGTCATGCCTGTATTGAATCTTGCACAACCTAGTTGTCCAAGAAGCGAATTGTAAACTGCAATGTATGGATGAGAGAGCGTTCCATTCGATCCACCGGTTAAGACATCAATTTGTGCAGTAGGTGTCGTTGCTTTGAACTTGAACCATACATTATTATTGGGTCCGGTATTCCAACAAAGTGGGCGGGAACGGTCTGGAGTAGCATTAGCAGTCGTATAAGCACCAAGGGGAGATGTCCAATTACTCATTTGAGTTAATTCAACTGCGCCTTCAAAGTAATCGAATGTATATTGATCGTCAATTAATAATGTAAACGATCCGCTATTTCCTGATTCATTATCAATTTCGATATAATAGGAATTTCCTATTGTAAGTCCGCTGTAGCTGAGTTCAAGGGTGCCCGTTGCCGTAGAAGATTTAACACAATTTAATTCAGTTCCTGATGAATTATAAAGAGAAATATATGGGTTCTGTATGGTTCCAAACGTACTACCTGATTTTAGTTGAATATCAATAAAGGCAGTCGTAGCCTGAAATTTAAACCACACATTATTTTGTGGTCCTGCTCCGAAGCAAGATTGACCTTGTCCATCCGGAGTACCAGAAGAAGTGGCATATGCAGCATTCGCAGAAATAAAGAAATGAGGATTTGTAATTTGTTCGGCACCATCTTTATCATCAAATGTAATTTGGTTGGAGCAGGAAAGTGAAAAGGTACCTCTGTTAGAAGAGCCTGATTTATTATCTACTGAAATATAATAAAGAGCTCCTTGTCTAAGATTTGTTGAGCCAATCTTTAATGTTCCTTTTGAAGAGACATATTGTGCACAAGAAATATTTGCGCCTACAGAATCCCAAATTGAAAGGAAAGGGTTTTGGAGTGTACCATACACGCCACCTGAATTAAGACTTAGAAGGATTGAAGAACCTAGGGCGACGAATTTAAACCACACATTGTAATTCGGGCCGTCTGACCAGCATGGACCTTTCGTTCCATCTGCTGTCGCTCCAGCTGTGGTGTAAGCTGCATTGGCAGAAGTCCAGCTTAAAGGAGTTGAAATCGAAGTAGCATTGGCTTTATTATCGTTCGTTGGAGCAGCAGCTAACAATAAAGTGTTATTGCCAAGATTTCCATACAAGTAGACCAAAACAAATAATGAAATAGCAGCAGTAGAAATAACGACAGAAGCTTTCATTGATATTCGTTGACGCATTCTGACTCTTGAACGCATTTGCATTCTGGACTTTGACCTTTTCATCCTTAACTTTTGTTCACCTTATATACACTTTGTATACCCCTATACATTATTTCATACCGATACCTATGTTAAAAGGTTGAATTAGCTGCAGGCGTTTCTTATATTATTAGAGGTAGCCGGATAAAGTAGTGGATTGGATTTTATCAGATGAATTATTCATTGAAAAAGGAAATAGCAGGCGATTAACCCGAAATTGGATCCAAATTGGCCTAAATCTGCCAGATTTCCACTCCAACTTCAGCAGAGATTTGCTCATTTTTTTTACCGGATTTAATGAAAATTTATGTGGAAATACTTAGCTTTGAATCGTTTAAAAACAAACATCATGAAAAA
>JAYSPU010000178.1:0-7426 GCA_043721935.1 Bacteroidota bacterium
AACTCAACCGTATTGAGATACATGGCCATGATCTCTTCCTTCGTATATCGACGTTCAAGTTGAACTGCTATGATCCACTCCTGAAATTTTTGTATGCCGCGTTGAATTTTATTTTGTGGTGATTCGTGAAATAGATTTTTAGCTAGCTGTTGAGTAATGGTACTTCCTCCACCTGCTGTTCCGGCGCGAAAAATGACACGAAGCAATCCTCGTAAGTCAACACCACTGTGACTTTCAAATCGAATGTCTTCAGTGGCCTTTAATGCATTGATCAGATTTGGTGAAAGATCATAATAATGGATGTTGGTTCGGTTTTCTTTGTAATACTTACCGATTACGACATCGTCTGAAGTGATAATTTCAGAGGCTAAATTACTTTTAGGGTTTTCGAGCTCATCAAACGTTGGTAATTGTTCGCCGATCCAGCCCTTGGAAGCCATAAAAATCAGGGTCAATAAAGCAAGTACAGGGATTGATAGAGCGATCCAAAAAAGAGCAATGTATTTCTTGAATGATTTTTTCGCTGATTTAGGCATGCAAAAATTCCGGTTATAAGACGTGAAAGTACAAAACGGAACGGGAATAAAAACATTTGCGATACATACGGACTTTACATTTATTTTTAATGTAAAGTCCGTATTGAACGCAATTAGACTCTATCGAAAAGGTACTTCCTTAGTTATGATATTGACACTATTGATAATAAGTGGAAAAGCTTCTACTTCCTTGTCTTCAGCAAGGATGGCCGGAGTCAAGGTCGACTTAAGGTCATTGGAATAGCTCATTGGAGAAGCTTTTCCGGTACGAAGACTTTCTGCTAGTGGGTCTGCTTCTGACTGATCGGTAATAATGACGACGTCCATATTCTTTGTTTGCCAGTATTTTTTCATCGCTAAGTTCACATCATCCGGTGACAAATTGCTAAGCAACCGATCCAATTCAGTAATCCAATCGGTGCGATTATACAATTTGGAATCCATCAGATAGCCCAGCTTTTTAACCGGAGTTTCAATGTATAATTTGGAATAGCTTTTCAAAAATTCTCGTGTGTTTTCAAAATCTTCTTTAGAAAGACCATTCTTAATTAAAGCATCCATTTCCCGAATGGCCATTCTCAATGCAAATTGTGCATGTCCAATTGGAATGGCTGAAAGTTCAGGATACTGTCCCTTCAATCCTTTAGCAGTTTGTACGGGTCGTAACCAGATGCTGAAATAATTTAAGTAGCGCGGAGTTCCGGGAACGGGAACCATATTACTTCCACCGTTTTCATACCATTCAATATAAGTATAGTCTCCATAATTCATTGATCGGGCTTCGCGAATTTTCTGATACAAGCGCGAATATGATTTGCGATGTTCTCCTAACCAACTATTGGCAACCATTAAAGCAACAAAATCATCTTTTGAACGGTTAACATTCATCGGAAAGCCTGCAGAGATGGCTGAACCAAATGCGCCCGGTTTAGAAATGATGGTTACATTCATTCCATCCGGTGCAGGTGGTTGCATTAAATGAGGAACTTTTACATTGACATTCGGTAGTTTATCCAGATCCGCCTTTAATTGTCTGACAAAAGATTCGGGATAATCTCCGGCTACACCGGCAAGGACATTTGTCTTTGCGAAAAAAGCAGCATATTGTTTTTTTACATCATCCAATGTAATGGATTTTAATCCGCTTACTGTTCCTGAAACCAAATGCTCGTAAGGAGTGTCTTTGAAAATAACCGCTTCAAGATATTTTTTTCCAAATTCCTCATCTGAGCTTTCACGAATAACCTGCTCAACATAATTGATTTGATTTGAAAGATGACGCTGAAAATCTGATGAATCCATTCTTGGATTCAATATCATTTCTTTAATTACCCTGGTGTAGAACTCTTGTAATTTATCAGTCGGCACCTGAAAGGTAAATATGGAAACTTCTTTATCAGTTGAACTACCAATGGTAGCAGCCCAGGGATAAGTAAGCTTGTTGACTTGTGTCGAAGTCATTGTTTTTGTTCCACCGTCAGCAATCAATTGTGTTGTCAAGGCGGTTAAGCCTTCCTTTCCTTTTGGATCGCACATCGATCCATTTTGAAACATCAGTTTGATAATGGTTTTTCCTGTACCCGGCAAAGGCAATTCCACCACTTCAACTGCTCGTGTAATTGTGAACATCAGTAGCACTACACTTGTTAATAATATCTTTTTCATAGCTGTTTTTCGATAGTGGTTAGAATTCAACTTTTTCATTTGGACTAATCGTACCAATCGTCAGGCGATCAGTTGTAAAATATTTATTAGCAACATCCATAATGTCTTTGGCTGTAACTGCATTGTATTTTTCAAAATAGTCATTGATTGTACCCGGATTTCCTGTCACCCAGGTAAACATACTCAGCGTTTGGGCAATTGCTGTCGGATTATCAAGACGCATTTTCATTGAATTAATAAAATTTGATTTCACCTCATTCAATGTCTTTAAATCAAGAAGAATAGTCTTAGCCTTAGCAAGCGTTTTATCAATCTTAACTTTAATTTCTCTCATTTGATCGCTGTTAACAAGAGATGCTTCAATGGACAATAAATATGGATCACGCGTCAGTGAAGCATCGCCGCTGAGGTTACGAAGTGTTTGATCTTTAATGACAAGCTGATCATACAAATCAGAGTTGTCTCCGAAATAAGCAGATAGTAAAACATCGATAGCAGCCATTTCAACGGACTGAGGATCATATCCCGGGCCTTTGAAATTGAGACTTAAATATGGAGGGAATCCTGCTTTTTGAATATGTGTATACCGTGTTTCAGTTTGTGCAGGCTCAACAGGTACTGTAGATACATACGATCCTTTATTCCAATTGCCAAAAAATTTCTGTGCCAATTCATTTATCAATTCCGCTTTTGCATCACCAACAACAATGATGGTACAATATTCCGGGCGATAGTAGCGACTGAAAAATTCACGCGAGTACTCGTATTGATTTGGCATATCAACGATGTCTTCGAAAAAACCCATCGTAGTATGTTTGTATGTATGCTTATCAAAAGCCGTATTCTGAATTTGTTCGTTTAATTTCACATAAGGATTAGCTGAATTTTTTGTGTATTCACCCTTAACAGCACCCGCTTCAGTTTTGAAACCTTGCAGAGAATATGCTAAGTGTTGAAAGCGATCAGCTTCCAGCATAAACATAGTAGAGAGTTTTGAAGAAGCACCGGTCATGTGATATACGGTACGATCAAGGCTTGTATTGGCATTAGCAGAAGCACCGGTTAGCTTTAATGCTTCTGAGTATTTTTCTTTCGGAAATAATTCTGTTCCGCGGAACATCATGTGTTCGAAAAAATGAGCGAATCCTGTTTTCCCTTTTTCAATTTCATTGCGCGAACCTGTACGAACGACAATGAAAAATGAAACGATACCCGGACTTGGAAAAGGTACAGTGACGACGTTTAATCCATTCTCCATCTTCGTTTGATAAATTGGATATTGAAATCCATCCGGACCTTTTATTTTTTCATTTGGATTATCCGTTGCCGGATTCGTTATTTGTGGTTTAGGTGGCGTTGACGGATTCTTTTGTGCTTCGGCATTCTGAAACAAAAAAAGAGCGCCGAGTAAAACCGGAACAGCAATTTTCTTTATCATGACATTGTTTTTTGAGTTCTTGCGAAATTACAAAAAAGTAAGCTAAAACGTACTTCTGTTATGAATCAATTTGCAAATTAGACTCACTAATATTAGTACCTTGTAATCATAAAATCGTCTAATTCAGTTGTATTTATGCTCTTTCGAAAAATTTTCTTTTTCTTTTTTCTTTCAATTCTATCCGCTTCTGCTTTACCTGATAGTACACGAAAAGAAATGAATGATTTAATGCGAACGAGAGCTGTATTATTTAAAAACTATTCTAATTCACTGAGTAAAAAAAGTGGTTTTTTCGGAAATAAAACAAAGAACGATTTGAGAGCAACGCATGACTTATTGAAAGGCATTGTTGAACAAGACAATAAAATCATGGATGCTTTAAATCGTTCGATGGAATTTCGCACATTTGAAAAGGTAACAATGTCCTTTGATGTGCAAGAATATACAAATCGAATAAAAAACATTTCAATAATCAATGATACTTTAACAAAACAGGTTCAACAACTTGAAATCGAAAAAAAAAGTTTGCGAAGTGAAATTAACGGGAGTCGGTTTTACAATGTGCTTTTATTATTTGTATCGTTATTATTTGCCGGACTTTTCGTTTACGCCAATAAAAAAAACAAACTTACAACTCCTCCACAATCTTAAATCAGTTCAATGAAAAACGTATTGTTAATTGCATCCTTCCTCTTCTTTTCCTTCACTACATTAAATATTGATTCACCGGATAAACTAGGTGTGAAAGGTCCTTTGGAGTTTAGTAAAACCATATTTAAGCTGTCTTGGTCAGATCATCCTAGACCTGATTATTATATTCAGGAATATTTACCTGAAGGTGAATCAATGGAAAAGTTCAATCAAATGCTTTCCATTCATCTTTTTGCTACTGATATAAAATTAAAAGATGCTGTTAAGCAAAAAACTTCAGAGCTGACAAAAAGAAAGAAGACCGATGGTGTTTGCAATTTCATCGTGACTGAGAGTCCGGATGGGAAAGAAAACATCGTGGATTTTTTATTGGGTGAAAGTAAAGGAGATAAAATGACGATTGTTGAATTTAATGTTTATCGGTATAAACAAATCGATCTGGGAAATAATCGAACAGGAATTATGGTGTATGCATATTCCAAAAGAAGTTATGGAGATGGCATCACACAATTCTTCAACACACTTAAAGAAGACAGAGTGGCTTATTTAAATCAGATGATTGGTGCTAAACTTCCGACATTGATAATAAATGAAAAGTAGTTGATCAATTAATATTTATAGAGCGTTTTTAATTTTCAACGGAGTTTTTTCCAGCGGAAATCATGGAAAGACAGCGGAAAAAAAACGAAACTTTTTTTCTGCGGTATCTCCGCGTGATCTGCGAGATCTGCGGGAGATAATGCAGAATGTTTTAAAAGAATTTACTTATTTCTCTGAGGCTCGTTCAATTCGAATCCCTGCATCCATTATTTGTGGCAATGGATCAACACGCATTGCTTGTTCGAGATGAAATTGGTAGACGCCTTTTTCAGGAAAACGGAAATTACGTTTGAAAAGAATTCGGTTATCGTAAATATCACCGGAGCCATCACCTAACCATTTTCCTGAAGGATCAGCTAGGGTAAGTTCCACCGTATCGCGTTCACGTTTACCTGACGGACTTTGTGTAGTAAAAAATAAAAACAAATTACTGAATTGATAACCACCTGCATTTCGAACATTGATATACAGATTGTGAGGCAGAATTGTATCCTGAATATCCGCTTGTAACAGGATAGCATTGTTTTGCTCCCAACGATTTTCCGGAAGTTTTACATTCTCTTCAAAGACCACTTTTTTATCGCAAGCAGTTAGAAAGAGAATAAAAAGTACAGGAATTAAAAGTGTTTTTACCTGCATAGACTATGAATTCGTTGGCTCATTTGAACCAGATTGATCCTGACGCGGCAAACGTTGCGGACGATTTGGATTCCGCTGCCCGGATTCGCCTGAAGCCGGATTTTCAGGTCGAGGTTGATTTGGTTGATTCTGATTCCTTTCAGGTCGCGGTTGATTCGGCTTGTTTTCCTGATTCGGTTGATTTGGATTACGTTCGGGTCGTGTTTGATTCGGTTTGTTTCCTTGATTAGGTTGATTCGTATTACGTTCAGTCCGCGGTTGTTGAGGCTGATTTGGTTTGTTTCCCTGGTTCGGCTGATTCGGATTACGTTCAGGTCGTGGTTGATTCGGATTACGTTCCTGTCGTGGTTGATTCGGTTTTCCTTGTGGTCGTTGTTGCGGACGAGATTGTTGAGGCCGATTCTCAGTCGAAACTGAAGAACCTTCTGCATTTACTCCTTCCACGCTTGCTCCTTCCGGACGAGGTCCAGATGGTTTTTTCTTTTTCTTTTTCTTCTTTTTCAGCTTATCCATCCGGTCAATGCGATCTTGTCCGACCACATTTTCATAATCCGGAACATATTCTTCTTCCTCTTCTTCAACAGGAAGAGCAAGATCAGTAGGTTTAATTTTTTGTTTATTCAAACCAATAATTTCATTGACGCGATCAACGGATAGTACTACCCAGTTTCCTGCTTCTCCACCTTCTGATAATTCTTTCTGCTCTCTTCTTTCGTCAACAGTAAAAGCATACCACATCAGACGATTGAAAATATCGGTCTTACGATGAAACGCACGACCTTTTTCTGTTTCAAGAATTGTATTGGTTGAAGGAAAATCTTTTAATGCATCTACATACGAATCAAGTTCGTAATTCAGACAACACTTTAACTTCGTACACTGACCCGCCAACTTAGCAGGATTCAGCGCAAGATTTTGGTAACGAGCAGTACTTGTAGAAACGGTTTTGAAATCGGTTAGCCAGGTTGAACAACACAATTCACGACCACAAACACCAATTCCGCCTAAGCGACTAGCTTCTTGCCGCATTCCTATCTGCCGCATTTCAATCCGCACCCGATATTCATCGGCAAGTTTTTTAATCAGCTCACGAAAATCAACCCGATCATCTGCTGTATAAAAAAAAGTTGCCTTCTTTCCATCACCCTGATATTCCACATCACTCAGTTTCATTGACAATTTCAATGACTGAATAATTTCACGAGTACGATGAAGCGTAGGCGTTTCTTTATCTTTTGATTCGTGGTACTTCTCTACTTCGTTTGGTTTTGCTTTCCGGTAAAAATTCTTGATGACGTCAGATGTCTCCTGAATGTTTTTCTTCCGAAGTTGAAACCGCACCAATTCTCCCACCATGGAAACGACACCAACATCATGTCCGGGAGAAGCTTCTACAGCTACAACGTCCCCGACCTTTAATTCAATGCCTTCTTTATTGTGAAAAAACTCTTTTCGGCTACCCTTAAAACGGACTTCAATGATTGGAAAAAGTGATTGTCCATGAGGCAATACCATATCACTCAGCCAGTTGTAAACATTTAGCTTATTACAGCCACCTGTCCCACAAGTGCCATTACTTCGACAACCTGATGGCGCACCATCTTTTCCCGTACTGCATGTACTACAACCCATAAGTGCCGCTAAAATAACAAATTATCCTGATTAACGGCTATACGCAAAATGTCGAAGTGGGATTCACAGACAACCAGACTACTATATTTTGGGTAAACAGAATGTTTATGCTCCCCGAAGTTGAAGTATTTATGCAGAACATTGTCGACTAACCTGTACTGAGTGTAGTCGAAGTGACTGTGGAAATTATTTTTCCACCTTATTTTATGCAGAGTTTCTGTGTATTCTGTGGGAGAAAAATCTATGTAGAATAAAAGCACTGATG
>JAYSPU010000179.1:0-14686 GCA_043721935.1 Bacteroidota bacterium
CGCGACACCCTTACACTCGTGCTCAAGCAGACAGATGAATTCAAGCAAAACCTTGATCGTCAAGGCTACTTCCCTGATACATACTTTGAAGATTTTGAAGCGGAAGCCGGATTGCTGGCTCTGTCAGGATCAATTTTGGTTGAGTCTCAATTCAGCCGGATTCGTTCAGCTTCCATTACAGTGAATTCCATCTTGCGTTTTTTTAATGAGCGAGCCGGTTCATTTCCTGCCTTATTACAACTGGCAGCAAATGTTTATGAAACACAGGATGTGATAGCAATGATTGATGAAATCATCGATGCACATGCACAGGTAAAAAACAATGCATCGCCTGAACTGGCGGATATCCGTTATCAACTATCGGTAAAAAAACGAGAAGCAGACCGAAAGTTCAAATCCTACATTCAGGAAATGAAAAAGAAAGGATGGCTGAGAGAGAACGAAGAAAATTTTCATAACAACAGACGAGTCCTTGCAGTTCCTTCTGAATACAAGAGAGAAATTCGCGGATTGATTCACGGAAAAAGTGACAGCGGAAAAACCACCTTCATTGAACCGGAGCAATTAGTTGAGTTAAACAATGACATCTCAGAACTAGAGCAAGATGAAAAAAACGAAGTTCGTCGTCTCCTGAAGGAATTGACTGATCGATTAAGAGTTCATCATCTGCTTGTAAAAAACTATCATCTTTTTCTAACAGAAATAGATTTCACCAGAGCTAAGGCAAAATTTGCACTGGACATAAAAGGAAATCTTCCAGTACTGAACAAACAAAGTACGATAGAACTTTATGATGCTGTTCATCCGCTACTATTTTTGCAAAATAAAATTCAGGGAAAAGAAGTAGTACCGTTGAGTTTAAAACTGGATCAGACCAATCGCATTCTAATGATTAGCGGTCCGAATGCCGGAGGTAAATCTATTACTCTGAAAACTGTTGGTCTCTTACAACTGATGTTACAAAGCGGATTATTGGTATCAGCGGGAGAACGATCACAAATGTGTTACTTCAACCACTTCATGGCCGACATAGGCGACAGTCAGTCAATCGAATATGCATTGAGCACATACAGTTCAAGACTTATCCGCATGAATCATTTCCTCCGCCAGGCAAATAACAGAACCTTGATTCTCATTGACGAATTCGGAACAGGAACTGATCCTGAATTAGGAGGAGCAATTGCTGAAGTTGTGCTGGAAGAGATCAATAAAAAAAATGCCTTCGGAATTTTTACTACTCACTACACCAACATCAAGTTGTTGGCCGATCAATTAAAAGGAGTCATCAATGGTTCCATGTTATTTGAACCGGAAACTTTACAACCCAAATACAAATTGATTATCGGTCAGCCCGGAAGTTCATACACTTTTGAAGTAGCAGAAAAAATCGGATTGCCTGAACATGTATTAACCAGAGCAAAACAAAAAGTACAGACCGATAAGTTGAAACTAAACAGTATGCTTTCTACGCTTCACAAACAGAAGCATCAACTGGAAAAAGAGCTGAACGATTTAAAATTAAAACAAGAACAAGCAGAAGCGGCAGGAGGAAAATACAGTCAGTTGACAACAAAACTGGAAGAAAAACAGGTACTGGATCAACAGAAAAGAGAAGAACTCAAAAAGTTGGCAGAACTAGGAAGAAAGATGCAAACGCTGACTACAGATTGGGAAAAAATAAAGGACAAAAAAGAAACCATCAAAAAGTTCGTCGGCATGATGACGGCAGAAAAGAAAAAGAAAGAAGCGGAGAATACTCCGGAGAAAATCAGCAAACGCAGAAAAGCACTGATTGAAAAATTAAAAGCTGAAATTACCATAGGCAGCCGTGTCAGAATGCTAAAGGGCAATCAAGTCGGCACAGTAGAAGTCATTAAGAAAAACATCATCACGATTAACTTCGGAACCATGATGGCTACTGTGGGGATTGAGAATCTGGAGCTGGCTGAGGAATAGTTGGTCAGTTGGCAGTTGGTGATGAGCGATCAGTGATTACATTATACAGATTTAATGCTCAGAAAGATTTGTAACTTGTCACTTTCTCCTTTGCTAAGAAGCCATAAGTCCGGCGATAATTTGTTCGATAGAAATTCCATCGGCTTCGGCGCGGTAATTACGGACAATACGATGTCGCAAAATAGGAACGGCAACAGCACGAACGTCTTCGATATCAGGAGCGAATTTACCATTCAAAGCAGCATGACATTTAGCACCAATAACAAGGTACTGAGAAGCACGCGGACCGGCACCCCAGGAAAGATAAGAATTCACCTCTTTGCTTGCGCTGGGAGTATTTGGGCGTGATTTGGTAGCAAGAGAAACAGCATAGTTCAATACATTATCAGGAATCGGAATACGACGGATCAAATCCTGAAAGAATTGAATTTCCTGAGCATTGATAATTTTATCCAGCTTCGGTTTATAATCAGACGTTGTATTTTTCACCACTTGAATTTCCTCTTCGAAAGCAGGGTATGTCAAAAATACATTGAACATAAATCGATCGAGCTGCGCTTCCGGTAATGGATAGGTTCCCTCCTGCTCAATTGGGTTTTGCGTAGCCAATACAAAGAAAGGAGCTTCCAGTGGATACCGCTTTCCTGCTGCAGTAACAGCATATTCCTGCATGGCCTCTAACAAAGCACTTTGAGTTTTCGGTGGAGTACGATTGATTTCATCTGCCAGAATGATATTGGCAAACAATGGTCCTTTAATAAATCTGAAGTTACGTGTCTCATCTAATATCTCTGTTCCGATAATATCAGAAGGCATCAGATCCGGAGTGAATTGAATTCGATTGTAAGTCAAACCGAGTGTCTGCGCAATGGTATTGACTAAAAGCGTCTTTGCCAATCCGGGAACACCAACCAGCAGGCAATGTCCACGACTGAAAATAGAAATTAACACATCCCGGACAACCTCATCCTGACCAATGATCACCTTTCCTATTTCACTTCTTAGTTTCTTATATTTTACTACAAGTTCCTGAACTGCTTCAACGTCTGTCATACTGAAATTAAAATTATTGAATGTGAAAGTAATGAGTTAATGTTAATCAGAGAAAATCTTTATTGTGACTTCTTCAAAGAAGGTTGTCTCCAACTCTCCAGCATTTCACAAGATGAATATTCTTCGTTAATCTGTACATAGGTAGTTTTTTGTTTTTTGACTACCCACTCACTTAAGGCTTTATTTTGCTTTTGTTGCAAAGCTACCTCCTGAATCTTTTGATAGTCTTCTTTTAGATTCGCTTTATGTGGCTTTGTTCTTGACTTTACGACTACAATGCGATAAGCACTTTTTCCTTCAGCAGTTTGCATAGGCAACGGAGCTGATACAGAATTAATCAACATAGAATCTACCTGAAAGAAAAGCATTCGCTCAATTTTATCAGGAGACAGCTTTGTTGTATTGGTTTCGGGATTGATTAATAATCCGCCGTTATTGCGTGTATCTTCATCATCAGAAAATTTCAGTGCGGCTTCATCAAATGTAATGGTTCCGATTACTATCTGATGACGTAAGCTATCCAGCAAATTTACTGCACGAATCAAATCGGCATCCGTCGTCTGTGGTTGCAATAAAATGTGTCTGACATTAATCTGTTCGCCACGTCTTTCAATGAGTTGAAGAATATGAAAGCCGAATTTTGTTTCAATGATTGGAGAGACCTCACCCGTTTTTAAGTTATAGGCCATTGCTTCGAATTCCGGAACCATGGAACCACGTTCAAAAAATCCGAGCTCTCCTCCTTTCTTAGCGGATCCCGGGTCCTGAGAATACAAAGCTGCATACACAGCAAAATCAGCTTCGCCGGCAATAATTTTCTTTCTGTATTCTTCCAACCTGTTTCTGACCTCTTTTTTCTCCTCCGCACTTACAGGAGGCTTTTTTACAATTTGAGCTATTTCTAATTCTGCATCGATGTAAGGAAGACTATCAGCCGGAATACTTTCAAAAAACTCACGCACTTCTGCCGGAGTAATAGCTACATCCTTAGATATTTTCGACTGCATGGTTTGCACCAATAACTGATCCCGAATCAGATCCCGGAATTCTGCTTTTAACTGTCGGATAGTAGTGTGGAAATATTCTTCCAGTTTTGCTTCAGAACCTATCTGCTTGATATAAAATCGCATTCTTCTATCCAGTTCGCCCTCGACTTGTCCGTCATTTACTTTAACGCTGTCAATATCGGCCTGATTTAACAGTAATTTTTGTAAAAGCAACTGGTCAAAGATGGAACACTTCATCTCATCGTTATCTACTGCGCCCTGAGCGATATATTGCAGATATTGTTTTTCAATTTCACTTTTCAAAATGGTTTTCGAACCAACAGTGGCCATTACCTGATCAATTATCTGCTGACCGGAAACGACTTTGCAAAAAAGTAGTGTTAAAAGAATGAATGAGAATGTCCGCTTTATGGTTTTCAATTTTTTTTATTTAGTCGGTAAAGTTAGCAGATTAATAAACTTCTGCATCACCATTTTTCTTTGCAGTTTCAAAAGCTTTTTGCTCCATTTCTTCAATGAGGAGCAACTTTCTTTCATTGATGATCATTGCACGAATATTATTTTTTTCAAAGCTCAATGGGGATCTGCTGTTCTTAACCATAAAACCCTTAATATTAACTAAATACAAATTAGTCGAATCTTCAATTTCAATTAACCTGTTGTTTTGAAGAAACTGTTCTTTATCGTAGGTTTTTATAGGTATTTCTTTCAGCAAATCATCGAATAAAAGCCAGGCGTTTTCGTCCAGGTAATAATTCAATGCATATTGATGGCAATAGTCTCTCAAAGCCTCACGATCCTTTTTTGAATCACTTCTGTACCAATCACGCACCTTATTCAACTTCGGAGATTTCTTGCTTAGCTTCAGATAGATAACACGGATGATATTGTCTTTTAGCTGAAAAGTGTTCTGATTGTTATTGTAAAACGCTTCCACTTCATCGTCGCTAACAAGTGTATCCAGTTTTTGATTGATTAATTCTGTTTCATAAGCATACACCACTAATGAATTACGATATTCCTCTAATTGACGTTCTACATTTTTCTTGGCATCATCCAGATTATTTTCCGCTTTGTTCAGCACGATTTTCTGTCTGAGCCAGTTCTCAATGTAATTTTTTACGATGCTGATGCTATCATTCAAGGAAACTCCAACCGGAACAACACCCGTTAGTTCATCCCTGTATAAATAATAGTTAAACGCTTTAGCAACAACATCCCTTCCTTCCTGTCCTTCTTTTTTGAAGTATGAACAAGAAGTTAAAAAAAGCAATAAGACGAATATGTAATGATTTTTTTTCAGAAGAAAATGAGCTGATAACTATTAGTACAAAGTAAAGATACTCGACTTTTGAATAAAAAAAAGAAGGCATCCACCGGAGAGTGAACGCCTTTCTTCTTATTTTATTTTCATTATTTATTTGCTATCGTCTCCACTACATCCTGATGAACGACTACCTTATATTTCGTTTTCAGGGAGGCAATCCATTCCTTCTCTAATTGATTCTGATAATCGGCAGTAATGAGACCTTTCGCTTCTTCTAAAGACTTCGGATTAGGAGGCAACACTTTTTTTACGTCTACAAATGTTATTAAATTATCTGTTTTTACATTTGGAGTAATGCCCACTTTCCATGGAGCAACTTTATCCACTATATCATTATCGCCTTTGGCAAATTTACCATACTTAACTTGCAGATTTAATTGTGATGCTTTATTCAATCGAGACATAAGTGTGTCTGAATCCTCTATCTTTTTCATCAACTTCCTTGTTTGTGCAGCAATATCTTCCGAAGCACAAGAATAGATATTGGCTTCGACACGTTCAGTCCACATGTAATTCATCTTATTCAATTCATAAAATCCACGTAAGCCTGTAGTATCCTTCACTGCTTTTGACCAGACTTTTTTGTCTGTCAACTCGAACAATAAAATACCATCTCGATATTCCTGCATTAAATTTCTGAAGTCTGGATATAATGAATCGAGTTTGGTTTCTTCATAAGCAATTGCAGTTTCATTTATCCAATCGTTGTAAGAGTTTTCTGCTAATACTTTTGGATTCAATCCACTTTCATGACGTGTTTGGTGATCTGCTAAGTATTTAGCAAAATCATGTTGCGAATACATACGAGGACCAAAAGCGAACATTGTAGCGTTTAACTTTTCCGCTTTTTCCGCTGTCCACTTTCCTTGTGCAAGTGTTGAATCCACCACTTTCATGAATTCATCTTTTGCTTTCGGTTCTTCCTTGAAATTATATTTCTTTTTAACACGATCAATCAATGAAGAACGACTTAACTCAGAGCGAGAATCTTTCTGAACACGTTGTTTCAGATCAGGCATCATCTCTTCGTATTTGGCCAATGGCTTTGTCTCGAGTAATTTAATGATATGAAAACCATAACTCGTACGAACAGGCTCAGTATAGTCGCCCGGATATTTCAATGAAAAAGCAGCGCGTTCAAATTCAGGAACCATTCTGCCTGTACCAAACATGGGCAATACACCACCATTTTTAGAAGAAGTCTGATCGTCTGAAAACTGGCGGGCAAGTTCTTCAAATTTATCTCCTGCCTTTAGCTTACTATAGATTTCATTAATTTTCATTTGCGCTTTCAATGAATCTTCAGGCTTTAGATTCGCTGCAGTCTTAACCATGATATGTGCAACTTTCACTTCACCATGAGAAGGACGTTTTTCATTCAACCGAATAATATGATAACCAAAACGCGTACGAACCGGCTGAGAAGTTTCGTTTTCCTTCATAGCAAATACAGCTACTTCGAAAGGATAAACCATTTGCAATGCAGTGAAATAACCTAGATCACCACCGTTGTCTTTAGCAGACGGGTCATCAGAATATTTTTTGGCAGCATTTGCAAAGTCGGCACCTTTGATTAATTCTCCACGGATTTTCATCGCTTTATTGTATGCTTCCAATGTATCCTTTGGCAAAGCATTCGGCTCGACTTTAATCAGAATGTGACTTGCACGAACATCCATTTTCAATCGCTCATAGGCTTCCTTAAGAAGCTTCTCGCTTACTTGTTTATCGACCAGATAAGGTTGAGCCAATTGTTTACGATAACCGCTCAATTCATCAGTGAAAGACTTCACTGTATCCATCCCTAATTCAAGTGCCTCGCGCACTTTGAGTTTGTAATTAATATACAACTGCAGGTATTCGTTGACAGATTTACTATCATACATCGTATCCTTTGAGTTGTTCTTTTTGAACACCCTCTCAAATTCACTTTTCGGAATATTTTCTCCGGCAATTGTGAGAATAATCGAATCTTTTTTTTCCTGAGCAACAGCAACAAGACCTGTGAAAAGAATGACCAGGGATAAAAGCAATGACTTCTTCATAGTGATTAGATAGGTTTAAGAAGCGGCAAATTTAACAATCAAACCTTAGCCGCAAAACAGGTTCAAAAAAAGTAAAAAATGGCCATCTTTTTCGTGATGGATGAATGAAGACTATAAATTAACGGATTACTTTAAACATATGTATAACAATTGTTCTTGTTCTACATTAAGCGTTGAACATTAGGCAGTTGATTAACGGTGATAATTCGGCGCCTCTTTTATAATTGATACATCATGTGGATGACTCTCTCTTACACCGGCTGAAGTAATGCGGATAAAGGAAGCTTTTTGTAACTCATTGATTGAGGCAGCACCACAATATCCCATACTGGCTCTTAGTCCGCCGACAAGTTGATATAATTCTTCCGAAGTAGTCCCTTTATGCGGCACACGACCAACGATACCTTCAGGAACCAGTTTTTTCACATCATCGGTTTGCGATTGAAAATACCTGTCTTTTGAGCCTTCACGCATCGCTTCAATAGAACCCATTCCACGGTACAATTTAAATTTTCTACCCTCGTAAATTATAGTTTCGCCAGGTGATTCTTCAGTACCGGCCAAAAGAGAACCAAGCATCACGGAATGCGCACCGGCAGCGAGCGCTTTTGCAATATCACCGCTGTATCGTATACCACCATCTGCAATTACACAGACCTTTGTCTTTTTCAATGCTTCAGCGACTTGGTAAACAGCTGTGAACTGAGGAACACCAATTCCGGCAATAACACGGGTTGTACAAATAGAACCCGGACCAATTCCAACTTTGACAGCATCTGCTCCTGCTTCAGCCAGATAAAGTGCACCATCGGCAGTTGCAATGTTCCCGACTATGACCTGAAGCTTTGGAAATTCTTTCTTCACTTGTTTTAAAACTCCGACCACACCTTTCGAATGTCCGTGAGCTGTATCGATTGTAATGACATCGACACCGGCTTCGACTAAAGCGCGAACACGCTCAAGAGAATCGGCAGTGACACCAACCGCTGCACCCACTCTTAACCGACCGAATTCATCTTTACAGGCATTTGGCCGTGACTTCACTTTTAATATATCCTTGTAGGTAATAAGTCCGATCAACTTTCCATTCTTATCGACGACGGGAAGTTTTTCAATCTTGTATTGTTGTAAAATCTCTTCTGCCTCTTTTAAATTCTTTACACCGGTAGTCGTAATCAGATTATCCTTGGTCATGATTTCTGTAATATCCCGTTCCGGATTTTTTTCAAAACGCAAATCACGGTTAGTACAAATGCCTATCAAGATATGCTTATCATCAATTACCGGAATACCACCAATTCCATACTCCTTCATGATTTGAAATGCGTCCTTTACTTTCGCATTTTTTTGTAACGTAATCGGATCGTGTATCATTCCACTTTCGCTCCGTTTTACTTTCCTGACATCAGCAGCCTGTTGGGGAATGGACATGTTTTTATGCAACATACCAATACCTCCTTCCTGAGCAATGGAAATAGCCATTTCAGATTCCGTAACAGTGTCCATGGCAGCAGACAGAATTGGAATGTTAATACTAATTGAGTCAGTCAGTTTAGACGTTACACGAACCTCATTCGGTAAAACTTCCGAATAAGCAGGCACCAATAGTACATCGTCGTAAGTAAGTGCTTCACCAAGAAATCGGCTGGATGCAACCTTCATAGTTTATGAGTTAAGAAAAAGTTGCTCGCAAAATTAGGTAAAAAGGATCAATGACCAAGGGATTGGGGAAAAAGAAATGTATTTGCGGGTTATACCTAACTGTATACAGTACACTGTTACAGTTACAGTACACTGTAAACAGATTAACGCGTCTCCCTCAATCAAAAGAAATGTGCATTGGGTTTTATCAACTGTATACAGTGCACTGTTACAGTTACAGTACACTGTAAACAGAAAGTAACACGTCCCTCAATCAACAAGCGTCACCGACCCCACACGTTCAATTTTTCCACCGTCCGTATTTACGGATTTCAGTTGGAAGACATAAACTCCCACTGAAGCCCGATTGCCATTGATTGTTCCATCCCACCCTATTAGCGGATCATGAGTTTCAAAAGCAATTCTTCCCCATCTGTCAAAAATTCGAAGTGAATAATCTGTTGAAGAAACAAAAGCATTGGAAGGATTCCATACCTGATTAAAATCACCACCGGGATGAAAAGCGTTTGCAATAAAAATAATAGGTTGAACTTTTACACAGACTTCATTTGAACGTGCTGAATCCACAAAGAAGTAGGGATTTCCAAGCGCTTCGATTGCTTCAACGATGTAACAAAATTCTCCGTTGGTATAGAAGTTATTAATGACTTCATCAAGTATCGATTTATTTGAAGCAGAAGAAGAAACAATAAAAGATGGCTGAGCAGAATAGCTTCCGTTTATGCTTCTGTAAATATTATAACGGTCAACACCGGCAGGCCAGGTCAGATAGGTTGACCAATCAACTGTATTGATATAATCAACTGTTACAGCATGTGCAAGAATTGTTCTGCTGAAATTTGATGTTCGTGATAAGAGTCCACATGAATCCAATGTCAATACACGATAATAATACGGCCCGGTAGATGTCTCCACATTGTTATCATAAAATCCTATACTGGAAGTTCCACTGATTGTTAATGTACTAATCGTCGTATATGGTCCTGCTGCAGAATCTGATCGCTGAAGTTGATATCCGCTTACAGAAGCTGCCGCATCAACATATGCTTCAATGTAAACCTGACGCTCGCCTGTAACCGTAACTTTTCGAATGTAAGAGAAAGAAGGAGGCGGTGGAAAAGTTGGGGTCAGACAAGAACCATTAGATGTTGAAGAACGTGTTGATGCAACCTCACGTGCTCTTACCCGGTAACAAAAACTTGCTCCACTTGTCAGTCCTGTATCTGAAAAAGTTGTTGAAGAAGTGGTTCCTACAATACTTTCTACTCCGCCGTTAATTGAAACCAACACTTCATAAATCGGTGGTGTTCCCCAAAAATTATATGGCGACCACGTTAGGTTTATTTTTTTTCCGCAAAGCTGAAATGAAGATTGAAGATAAATTGTACTGTGACTTAAACTTTGTGAAGAAGGATTGTTACAACTGTCTTTTGCAATAACCTGAAAGGACAATGATCCGCCACTTGCATTAATAGTAGAATTATAAAGCGTGCTGTTTCGACCGTAGACAGTATCAATGGCAACCCAATTCGCACCAATAGATTGAAGCACTTGATACAGTCGTGTATCCAGACTTGAATTCACATACCAGGAAACAATTACATTTCCTGCTAAATCTACGCTGACAGAATCTACTACCGGTCGCGACGGAGGTTGAAGATCACGAAAGCGATCTCCTTTTATTGGCGACACTGACCTGCATCCCGACTGATCCATCACTTCAATTTTGTATTTGATGGTGTCATCACAAATTGAAATCAGGTCGCTGTATGTCATCGGAATCGCTGAAGTAGCAGCATTTACAGAATCTATTAATGTAAAAGTTCCGGCCGGATATTCTCTGAAAATTCTGTAGTATAGACTATTAGTCAGAATCAATGGAATCCTCGTTGGACTCCAGCTTAAATTAGCAAATCCACTATTTGGATTCACTACATTCAATCCAATGGCTCTTATGGTATCTGATAAAATGGATGGCGAACCATTATTCGTTTGAAATCTTATATAATAGTAAGCAGAAGTATTGTATGCATTAGCTGATAAATCCGTTTGAATCGTATCAGTAAAAAAGAATGTACTATCGATCAGGGTAAATGGTCCGGCAGAATTGGCAGCATGATAAATATACCAAGCACGATAATCAGCTGCATTTAGTCCGTTACGATCCCAGGTAATGGTCACATCGCCCCCGTTTCCAACAGCGGTACAACGCGTAGAAAAGGCGTATGTCCGATCCGTTTTTGCGAATAGAAACAATCCAATTAACCCGAAAAGGACAAAATAACGCATGTTTTTTTATAACGCGCTAAAGTACGATTTCGTATCCGCCTTCACAATTATTTACTGCCAACGACTATTTCATAGAAGCGGGTGGTGTCAAAATAGTTACGGGCAAGAGAAATGATCTCATCCGGCTCAATAGTTCTGAGTTTTTCAACGTAACGGATATAATAATCGTAATCCAGTCCGGAGAAATAAATAGATTTGAATCGTTCTGCTAATTGAAAGGCTCCATCAATTCCTTTTAAAAATGTACCCAGCATGTAATTCCTGACCATTTCCAATTCATCCTTTTCAACGAGCTCGTTTTTCAATCGTTCCACTTCAGCATATATTTCCTGAATTGCATTGTTGGTAACGTCCGCTCCTACTTCTGTAGAAATAAAGAAATATCCTTCCTGTTTCATCGAAACAATTGCAGATCCTATACCATAGGTATATCCTTTCTCTTCCCTGATATTAGACATCAGTCGACTTCCAAAATATCCACCAAGCAATGCATTTACTACAGCCATACCCGGATAATCGGCATGACAACGATTAAAAAACGGCATACCAATTCTAATCGCCGATTGAATTGCACCTTCTTTTTCAATGTATATTTTCTTTTCCGGTGAAGGAGCAAAAGGAATTATTTTGCGTTCGACTCCATTTGAAAACTTCGAAGTGTTTTTTCCAAAAAATTTATTCAGTAAGTCTACTTTATCATTCGTAACCAGACCTGAAATAATAATCGTGCAATTTGCAGGATCATATTTTTTCGGATGAAAATTTACCAGATCGTCACGCTTTAGCTGATCGTAATCGACAGCATCGGTATAATACCCATATGGATGCTGTTCACCGAAGATGACTTTATTGAAATTTCTTCGAGCCAATGAAGCAACTTTTTCATTGTCGATTGCAATACGCTGTTTAATATTTTGAATGTAAACATCCAGTTCTTTCTGAGGAAAGATTGGATTGAGTAGCATATCAGCCACATACGGCAGCACTTGTTCGATGTATTTATTCAGTGTATAAACATTCACCGAACAGAAATCGAAATTTTCATCCGTCTCGAAGAAGGCACCATAATAATCGACCAGATCAGCCAATTGCTGAGCTGTATATAGCTTTGTTCCCTCTTGTAAGAGTCGATTCGTTGCCGAATCGTTCAAAGGCTTAGTCGGATCAAATAATTTATTGTCGAACAGAATTTCGATTTTCACTAAATCCTGAAAGCCTGCTGTAATAGCGTATACATCAATGCCATTATCCAGTGTGTATTTCTTTGCCTGCTGAACATCAATGTTTGGAACAGGATTAGTAAACGGAGCTTTAGAACGATTAAGAGTAGACTGCATTAGTTCAACAGATTTTTAGATAGATAATACAATGTCGAGCAATTTGACTTGTTGAAAATTTTGGCTGCCTGTTCACGGATGTCATGAACAGAAACCTTTCTGTATAATTCCATTTCCGTATTGACAAGATCCACGTCACCCATGTATTCGGCTAAGGCAAGATGCAAGGCACGATCAGAAAGATCCATTTCAGAAAATTCCATGGTCGACTCCACTTTGTTTTTTACTTTTTCCAATTCCGTTATACTGACATTTTCTGTACAGATAGCATGAAGGACTTCATCGATTCCCAGTTCTGCATCAGTCATGGAAACACCTTTAACAAGCTTACCTTCGATCACCATTAATCCCTTATCAAAGTCGGAAGTCGGATAACATTTTATATCACTGAAAAGTTGACGTTCCTTAACCAAGGCATTATAAAATCGTGATGAACGACCACGACTGAGAATATCACTGATTAAATCCACTGCATAAAATTCAGGTTCTAATCGGGAACAAACATGATAAGCACGATAAACCGAATGAAACGGAATATCACGTTCAACAGTCATCTCACGGTATTCTGTTTGCGGAGGTTCTGTTAGATATTTTTCACGTGGAACGACATTACGCTTTATTTCTCCGAACCATTTTTCAGCCATAACAAAAACATCTTCTGTTTTAACATTACCGGCAACAACCAGGATGGCATTATCCGGATTATAAAAGCGGAAGAAAAAATCTTTCACATCAGCCATGGTTGCTTTTTCTATATGAGAAATATCTTTCCCAATCGTCGCCCATTGATACGGATGCACTTTGTATGCAAGAGGACGCAACAATAACCACACATCACCATACGGTTGATTCAAATAACGCTGTTTAAATTCTTCAATCACTACACTGCGTTGTACCTCCAGACTTTTCTTCGAAAAAGAAAGACTCAGCATGCGATCACTTTCCAGCCAAAAACCCGTTTCTAAATTTTGTGCAGGAAGCGTGAGATAATAATTGGTAATATCATTATTGGTAAAAGCATTATTATCTCCACCGGCTAATTGGAGCGGATCGTCATATTCGGGAACATTTACAGAACCACCGAACATGAGATGTTCAAACAAATGAGCGAATCCGGTGCGGCTTGGATCTTCATCGCGAGCGCCAACCTTATAAAGTAAATTAAGAGTAGCCAATGGAGTCGAAGCGTCTTCGTGAACAATGACTTTTAGACCATTAGATAAAGTCCGGCAATTAAAATTAATCATGCAGCATCCTTTTAGGTGGCCGCAAAGTTACTTATTAGTTGGTATCTGCGAATTCATACAAGTTCAGTTATGAGTACTTCATTGTTGAATGTGTTTTTCTGTCTGAAAAATCGCGAGTAAACGTTTGCTGATTCTTTCTAAAAATCAATATAAGTTCAATTAACTCCCCGATTAGTCTTCCCTTGTTGCTTTTAAAATAATAAAGGCGATTTAATTTACCCGCCTTAAGCACTGATAGTGAAACGACTATAGCTAAAAGCTCGTCAAAACTGAAACTATCTCAAAAATAACTGATTATATTTTTGCAGGAAAAATTCACTTTTCTATCTTTGCCGCCCCGCCGTCTAGCGGTTCTATTCGGTGAGGTGCCTGAGAGGCCGAAAGGAACAGTTTGCTAAACTGTCGTACGCGAAAGCGTACCGTGGGTTCGAATCCCACCCTCACCGCACCAATCGATTCGCAACGGCGAGTTGTCAAATTGAAATTATTAAAGGACAGACAAGAGAGAATACTCTTCAATTCCTTCAAGTTCGGGGTGTAGCGTAGTCCGGTCATCGCGCATGGTTTGGGACCATGAGGTCGCAGGTTCGAATCCTGCCACCCCGACTTTTTCTCATTCAGGTCCCGTAGCTCAACTGGATAGAGCAACTGCCTTCTAAGCAGTAGGTTATGGGTTCGATTCCCGTCGGGATCACTAATTGCAGTAAACTGTATACAGTAACAGTTCACAGTTCACTCTTTTCATCGGATGGTATATTTTTTC
>JAYSPU010000180.1:0-4217 GCA_043721935.1 Bacteroidota bacterium
CAGGCTCAGATTGAATTACGCGAAATGTGTGGTAACAAACCAAAGCGCGAATATTCACACGAAACAAATGATGAAAATTTAAAAGAGCAAATCAAACTTGCTTGTTACGATAAAGCATATACAGTTGCAAGTTCAGGCAATCCGGTAAAACAAGAACGTTCTGATGCATTCAAAGCAATCTTTGTTGAATTCTGGGCAACCGTTACAGACGAAGACAAAGCTTCTAAAGAAGGAATGGCAAAACGTTATTTCCATGAAGTGGAAAGTAATGCTATGCGTAATTGCATATTGAACGAAGGCAAGCGTCTGGATGGTCGTAAGTCTACGGATATCCGTCCTATCTGGAGTGAAGTAAACTACCTCCCTACTCCGCACGGATCAGCAATTTTCACACGTGGAGAAACGCAGTCATTAACAACAGTAACGTTAGGAAGTAAATTAGACCAACAACTTATTGACGTTGCAATGAAAGAAGGAACTAATAAATTCCTTTTACATTATAACTTTCCCGGTTTTTCAACAGGCGAAGTAAAACCAAATCGCGCACCGGCACGTCGTGAAATCGGTCACGGAAATTTAGCTGCACGTTCGTTGAAGATGGTAATGCCTGATGAAAGCGTTTGTCCATACACCATTCGTATTGTATCTGACATTCTAGAATCAAACGGTTCATCTTCTATGGCTACAGTATGTGCAGGAACACTTGCATTGATGGATGCCGGAGTACAGATTCGCAAGCCGGTTTCCGGTATTGCAATGGGACTCATCTACGATGGTGCTGACCGATTTGCTGTATTAAGTGATATCCTTGGTGATGAAGATCATTTAGGTGATATGGATTTCAAAGTAACCGGTACAGATAAAGGTATTTGTGCTTGTCAGATGGATCTTAAAATTCAAGGTCTTCCGAAAGCAATCATGATTCAAGCACTTCAGCAAGCAACTGCAGGACGTATGCACATCCTCGGTGAAATGATGAAGACGATGTCTGCTCCACGTGAAGACTACAAGCCACATGCTCCGCGTATTGTTAAAATGATCGTAGCCAAAGAATTCATTGGTGCTGTAATCGGACCCGGTGGAAAAATCATTCAGGAAATGCAACGCGAGACGAATACTACTATATCTATTGAGGAAGTTAACAATGAAGGTATCATTGAAATTGCTTCAGCTGATAAAAAAGGTATTGAAGCAGCAATGGCTCGTATCAATGCAATCACAGCAATTCCGGAAATCGGTGCGATTTACGAAGGCAAGGTGAAAAACATCATGGACTTCGGAGCTTTCGTAGAATTCATGCCGGGTAAAGATGGCTTATTACACATCTCGGAAATCACATGGGATCGTCTTGAAAGTATGCAAGGAGTCTTCACTGAAGGTGAAAAAATAAAAGTAAAATTGGTTGAAGTAGATAAAAAGACCGGAAAATTCAGACTGAGCAAAAAAGCACTGGATCCGCGTCCGGAACGGGCAGCAAGCGAAGGAGAGCCCCGCCAGCCACGCCGCTAATCACCACTTAAATAATAGTAAGAGCCGCTTGAAGCGGCTCTTTTTTTTTCAAAGAAGGTATATTTCATCCTTAAGAAAAGGAAAGCCGGATTTAGTTCAGTATAAGATTTGATTCAAGGCTAAAATGAATCATTTAAATTGGGCACGGACTAAAAAACGTCCTTTTGTCCCAGATTTTAAAATTTGCTGAAACTAAACAAATAACGTAGCGTTTCACACGAGTACATTTTACACAAAAAGAACGCAAAAGGGATGAGACAATTAAAAATTACAAAGCAAGTAACCAACCGTGAAACCGCATCACTTGACAAGTATTTACAGGAAATTGGCCGTGTTGAATTAATCACAGCCGAAGAAGAAGTAAGACTAGCTCAACTGATTAAAAAAGGCGACAGCCTTGCGTTGGAACGGCTTACCAAAGCTAACTTACGTTTCGTGGTATCTGTTGCAAAACAATACCAGAATCAAGGACTAACATTAGGTGATTTAATCAACGAGGGAAACCTGGGATTGATAAAAGCAGCTCAACGTTTTGATGAAACCCGTGGATTCAAATTTATCTCTTATGCCGTATGGTGGATTCGTCAATCGATCCTTCAGGCATTGGCCGAACAATCCCGTATCGTTCGCTTACCATTGAACAAAATAGGTTCGATCAATAAGATCAACAAAACCTTTTCAAAACTTGAACAAGAATACGAACGAGAGCCTTCAACTGAAGAAATTGCAAATGCTATGTCGCTCACTATTGACGATATTAAAGATGCAATGCGAACGTCAGGTCGTCACGTTTCAATGGACGCTCCGCTTCAACAAGGTGAAGACAGTACATTAATTGACGTACTTGGTGATGATGATCAACCTCACCCTGATGCTTCTTTAATTACAGAGTCATTACGCAGAGAAGTTGAACGTGCTTTGTTTACATTGACTAGTCGTGAAGCAGATGTTATAAAATTGTACTTCGGATTAAATCCGGGCGAACAACCAATGACACTTGAAGAAATTGGCGAACGATTTGACCTTACTCGTGAACGCGTCCGACAAATAAAAGAAAAAGCAATCCGGAGATTAAAACATACTTCCCGAAGCAAAATCCTAAAAACATACCTGGGATAAAAAAAAGAGCCGTTCTAGCGAACGGCTCTTTTTTTTATCAGTTGGTCAGTTGGTCAGTTGTCAGTTGGGCAGTTGTCAGTTATTCGATGGTAACTTCATCATTGAATTTTATAACATACTAGAAATTGCTAACTGACATCTAAAAAACTAACAAACTGACCAACTAACTGACAACTGCCCAACTGACAACTGACTAACTTTTTCTATCTTTCCACCATGGCTATCATTGCTCCTTCCATCCTATCAGCAGATTTCGCAAACTTGCAACGTGATGTTGAAATGTTAAACAGCAGTTCGGCAGACTGGATTCACGTCGACATCATGGATGGTGTCTTCGTACCTAATATTTCATTCGGATTTCCGGTGATGAAGGCAATTAAAAATTATTCAAAAAAGCCATTGGATGTTCACCTCATGATTGTTCATCCGGAAAAGTATATTCAACAATTTAAAGATGCAGGCGCTGATCACCTGAGTGTTCACATTGAAGCTTGTATTCATTTACACCGAACCATTCAGGAAATTCATGCTGCAGGAATGAAAGCAGGAGTTGCTATAAATCCACATACACCTGTTTCTGCATTGGAAGATATCATTGCTGATATTGATTTAGTGTGCATGATGACCGTTAATCCGGGATTTGGCGGACAGAAATTTATTAAATCAAGTATTGAAAAAACAGCTCAATTAAAAGAGCTTATTTTAAAAAAGAATTCAAAAGCATTAATAGAAATTGATGGTGGCGTAGATTTTCAAAACAAAGCCCTGCTCCTCTCAGCCGGTGCAGATGTTTTGGTCGCAGGTAATACTGTTTTTTCAGCTGCTGATCCGGTGATTGCGATTGAGATGTTGAAGAGTTAGTTGGTCGGTTGGCAGTTGGTCAGTTGGTCAGTTGTCAGTTGGTCAGTTGGTCAGTTGGTCAGTTGTCAGTTGGTCAGTTGTCGGTTGATCAGTTGTCGGTTGGTCAGTTGTCGGTTGATCAAAAATAACCATGAATAAATTCATGGTCTGTGGGGAATGACTGTCTCGTTATGAAATTTGCACTAAATTCTAATTACTTAGTAATTTCCTTTCAAATAATCTTCCAGATACGTAAACCGTTCCGTCAGTTCTCCATTTTTAAGAATGGAAGCACGCTCTATAATTCCATCGACATCCTTTTCAAACAAGGCGGGAAATACTCGTTCAATCAAATGTTTTCCAAATCCATCCGAAGCATCGCGAGGTAATTCGCATGGCAAATTATCTACAGCCATAACGGTAATGACATTTTTTTCAAACGGCAATGTTTCAGATTCCGAATTGGGATCGTAACCATAGAACTTATCTTCAATCGTACTTGACTTTGTAGTTGAAGGAATACTTCCGGCAATATCACACGTTACATCGGCGATCACGCTGATCCGAAAATCAGGATCTTTCATCCTGCTCTTTGAAAACATAATGTCGGCTCGTGGATCCCAAAATGTACAATGAATCAACAAATCAGTAACACTTGCAAAGGAATCCGGATCACTGAACATACAACGATAAGAAGATGGATCGTGATGAAAGTCAAAACTACTGAACGGAGACTTATCAATCGATTC